>CAMYJM010000193.1 GCA_947258635.1 uncultured Acidimicrobiaceae bacterium | reverse complement strand
TCCCATCCGATCTGTGACGCCGCCCGCAATCTCGCTGCCATTTGGGGTCGCAACTTCGACTACCCGTGTCAGATCCTCTACCTGCCGCAGAATCCGAACTCGGCCGGGAGCATCGAGTATCTGCGCAACGAGTACGACCGGATGCGGCGGCTGGCCCAGGAGGTCACCGGCCGCGAGATCACCGACGACGATCTCCGCAACTCGATCGAGGTCTTCAACGAGAACCGCCGCTTGCTCCGCGAGCTCTACGACATCAAGCGCGACACCCCGTGGCTCATCGCCGCCGAGGACGCCTACGCCCTGGTGTCGATGGCGGGAATGATCCCGCGCGAAGAGCACAACGAGATGCTGGCGACGCTGCTCCCACAGATCCGGGAGCGGACTGCCAAGGCGGAAGACCGGGTCCGGATCGTCTTCGAAGGCGGGTTCTGCGAACAGCCGCCATTCGACCTGGTTCGCATGCTGGGCCGCACCTCGTACGTGGTTGACGACGATTTCCACATCGGGATGCGCTGGATCACCGAGGACGTGCCGTCCGGGGGGGACCCCCTCCACAACCTGGCCCATGCCTACACCGAGCACTCGTCCTACAGCCCGGTGCAGCACGATCTGCGGAAACCGAAGGAGAAGATGCTTCTCGAACGGATCCGCGGCGCCAAGGCCGATGCCGCCATTGTCGCGGCCGCCAAGATGTGCGAGCCCGGCCTCGAGGAGCAAGTCGCTTACACCCACGCCCTCGACGATGCCGAGATCGCCTACTTCGTCAGCGAGTTCGAGGAAAACGAGACTTCGTTCGACCAGCTCGAAATGCAGGTTGAAACGTTCATCGAGAACCTGCTCTTCGCATGAGCTTCGTCTCAGGAAGGTTGACATGACAACTCAAAGCGCACAGGACCTGGTCGGGAGGGGCAACCGCGAAGGCGCCGCTCTATTCCGCGACTGGTTCGAAGAACTCGACGCCACGGCCCGCAACGGTGGCCAATCGGCGTACGTATTCGTGATGGGAAGCATCAACGAGATTCTGAAGACGTTCGATCTTCCCGTCGTTTTTCCCGAGATCAACTCGCTACAGACCGCGGTCCGCCGAGTCGCCCACGAGTACCTCGAGGAGGCTGAGGACTACGGCTATTCGCCGGACATCTGCGGCTACGTCAAGGCCGACGTCGGCATGCAGCTGCGCGGCGGCGAGCACCCGATGGGGCAGATTCCGGTGCCCAGCATGTCGGTGCTCACCAACGCCTGCAACACCTACATCAAATGGGCTGAGATCTGGGAGCGGATGTACGACACGCCGACGTTCACCATCGACATCCCCGGCACCCGCCAATCCGGCACCCAGACCTGGCAGGGAGACTCCGACTTCGAAGCCGACCGCAAATACGTCGAGACCCAGCTCCGTGAGCTGATCACCCTTTGTGAAGAGGTCACCGGCAAGAAGTTCGACATCGACAAGTTCCGCCAGGTTCTCACTTACGCCAACACGATGAGCCGCTGCTGGAAGCGAGTCCTCGAGCTCAACGCCTCCAAGCCTTCACTCTTCAACGCCCTCACCGACGGTACGATCTTCCTCGGCGTCGCTAACGGTTTCCGGGGCACGCAGGAAGGCGCCGAGTACTTCGAGCGCCTCGCTGAGGAGATGGAATACAAGGCGGCCAACGGGATCGGCCAGGCCATCGAGGAGCAGTACCGGCTGCTGTTCGTCGGGGTTCCCTGCTATCCGATCTTCCGGCGCTTCAATGAGCTGTTCACCGACTGGGGCGGCAGTTTCGTCAACTCGACCTACCTGTGGTTCGCCTCCGGCGGTACCAATCGCGGATTCGAGTACGACCTCGCCGATCCGGTGGCGAGCCTCGCCGAAGGGGTGCTGATCAGCGTGCGCGATGCGATGGACTCGATGTTCCACCAGAGCGAAGTGCTTTCCGACATGGCCCGCGATTTCGACGTCGACGGCGTCATCTACCACCCCATCAAGAGCTGTCGTACAGTCTCGACCGGTCTCGCCGACGGGCGGCGCCATCTGACGGCAGAGTCCGGCATCCCCAGCCTGTTCATCGAGTCCGACATGATGGACCGCCGGGTGGTTTCTGAAGCCCAAATGAAGAATCGAATTGATGCCTTCTTTGAAGGTCTGGCATCTCGCCGGCTCGCTGCCGGCGTACAAGGATGAGGTGATCGAATGTCATATGCAGCAGGAGTGGACGTCGGGTCTACCCAGACCAAGGCCGTCATCATCGACGAGCACCGCAATATCGTGGGACGGTCGTTGCTCGACACGGGAGCCAACGTCGTCAAGGCCGCCGAGTCCTCGTACGTGGCCGCGCTCAAGCAGGGCAACATCGACGAGGAAGAGGTCGAGTACGTCGTCGGCACCGGCTACGGCCGCTATCGGGTGACCTTCGGCAACACCCAGGTAACTGAGATCAGCTGTCACGGTCGCGGTGCCGTGCACCTGTTCCCCAACACCAAGACGGTCGTCGACATGGGCGGCCAGGACACCAAAGCGATTGCCGTCAGTCCGGAAGGCGAGATCAACGACTTCTGCATGAACGACAAATGCGCGGCCGGCACGGGCCGCTTTCTCGGGGCGGCGGCTGCGGCCCTCGACATCCCGATCGATGAGCTGGGCCCCGTCTCACTGCGAAGCACCAAGCCCATCAAGATCAGCACAACGTGCACGGTGTTTGCGGAATCCGAGGTGTTGGCCTGGCTCGGCAAAGGCAAGAAGATCGAGGACATCCTGTGGGGCGTCCACCAGTCGATCGCGTCCCGTTCGGCGGGACTGATGCGTCGCGTCGGCATCCATGACGAGATCACGTTCACCGGTGGGGTCTCCCGCAATCTGGGCATGGTCAAGGCTCTCGAAGAGCGCCTCGGCAAGAAGCTGAACATCAGCGAAGAGTGCCACTACATGGGGGCGCTCGGAGCTGCCCTGTTTGCCCACGATCACGTAATGACCGGCCGCGCTCCGGCATCCAGCTCCATGGAGGTGACGTCATGACAATCACCGCCGGCCTCGACGTCGGATCCACATACACCAAGTCGATCATCTTCTCGGAAGAGGGCGAGATCCTGGGCAAGGCCTCGGGCCCCACCGGGTTCAAGCTCACCGAGATCGCCCGCAAGATCTATGACGCGGCCCTCGAGGATGCCGGGCTCAAGGAAGCGGACATCTCCTACGTGATCGCCACCGGCGGCGGCCGCCACCAGGTCGACTTCAAGGATCTCCATGTGACCGACCTCACCGCCAGCGCCCGCGGGGCGGCGTACTTCTTCCCGGGCACTCGCACGATCCTCGACGTGGGCGGCCAGACGATGAAAGCGAGCCGGGTCGACGAGAAGGCCAATGTCGTCTCGTTCCGCCTGAACGACAAGTGCGCCGCCGGGACCGGCGCGTTTCTCGAGAAGACGGCGCGCTACATGGGCTACGAGATTGAAGAGATCAGCGCTCTGATGACGACGTCGAAGGAGCCGGTTCCGATCTCAGGCGTGTGCGCGGTGTTCGCCGAGTCTGAGGTGATCAACCACCTCTCGCTGGGGACGCCGCCCGCAGACATCATGCAGGGCGCAATTGAGTCGCTCACAGGCCGCTCCGTACAGCTGATGAAGCGGGTCCGAGCCGAGCCCGAGTACACCCTCATCGGAGGCATCCTCCGCTTCGAGACGATGGGCAAGACGGTAAGCGACCTCCTCGAGGCAGAGGTGAACATCCCCGAGCCCGACATGGTCCAGTTCATTGCGGCCCTCGGCTGCGCGATCCTCGGCCACCGCCGGCTGGAGAAACTCGCTGCCGGCGAAGGGGTGGCGGCGACGGCGGGTGCGACGGCATGACGGAAGGTGACGGCATGTTGATTGGTGACGGATCCGAGGCCGTCTACTGCTCCGAGGGCATCACGGTCCTCCAAGAGCCGGAGCTGATGGCCGCCGGCTGGGAGCGGCGCACGGTCACCGATCCGACGCGGATCGATGAGCTCGAGGAGGTGTACACGAGCCTCGGTTTCGAGACTTGCACCACCGAGATGGATCCGGACAGCTTCGGCGACGCCTGCAACACCTGCGCCGTCACTGCGTGCTCGACCTATCTGGCGCTGTTCACCCGCAAGCAGGCGGCCACCTAGCCCGTTCTTGCGATTATGGCGGCCTCGGTTTCAAGGGTTGGGCGCGACGAGTTGATTGAGTCGTTCGGCTGGGGTTTCCGGCTCGAGGGTCATTGTTGGTCTTGCGTTGAGTGATCGTGCAATCTCGTCGAGGTCGTCTTGGGTGGGGACTGGCAGGTCGGTTCCTTTGGGTAGGTATCGGCGGACGAGACCGTCGAAGTTCCGTTGCTGCCGCGTTGCCAAGGTGGTTGGGATCACACAAGAATCGTGTTGGCAGGTGCGAACTCAGGGTACGTCGACGATCACCACGTCCCGATTCGCCTCGCGTTCGTCGGGGAGAATCTTGTCCTCAGTGAGGAACACTGCTTCGTTGCCGTGGCATGAGTCGCACGACGCGTTCTGCGGGGTCTCTCTCTGCACGTTGTGCGGGGTGGCGAAGGCCCATGTCGGCAGCTCGTCGAAGTTGGGAAGCAGGTCGTCGCCGTAATAGGCGAAGCTCTCCCGGTCGATGGGCACGTGCCGTACCGTCACATAGTCCCACGGCCGCTCGGCGCTCTGGATGGCGTTGCGTCCGATGAGGAACGCCATCTCGGATGGTTCGGTGCGGAAGTAGGGGACCCCCTCATCGGACTGCTGAACATGACACGAGTAGCAGTTCTTGTAGGCGACGGTGTGACAGACCTGGCACTGCACCTTCTCGAGGTGGACGTCGGTGTGTTGGGCGACATCCGCCGACGCCGGGTGGCAGTCGGTGCATGCCGGAAGCTGGCCGCCCTCGTAGCGATGAGTGGCGTCTGGCGCGTCTGCTCCGTGTAGCTCACTTTCTGAGTGGCAGTTGAAACAGGACATTCCGCCCGGGTTGTAGTGGATATCAGCCGGCAGGGCGGACCCATCGGGGGATTCGTTCTTGCCTTTGTATTCGTTCTCGACCCGGCTGCCGTGACAGCCGGTGCACGTGAGGTTCATCGGCGGGGTCGCCCGGAATTCGTGGCCGGACAGGAGTCCGCCACCGGCGCTGGTGGGCCGGCTGACGTGGCATTGGCCGCAGGACGTGTGGCAGTTCGCGCAGTGATTGTCGTATGCCTCCATCACCTGGGGCATCTTTTCGGGCGAGCTGCGCGCCGTGAGCACGGTCGTATATCCAGCGAGGGTGCTGTGCAAGCTCCCCGCATGGTCGGCCGTCTCCTCCTCGTGGCAGCCGCCGCAACTGGCTGTCGGGTCCGGATCACGGACGACGCCTTCGTGGGCGATGTCCATCGTGTCCGCCGCGCCGTCACCGCCGTGGCAGTCGGTACACGCAATGGCGCCGTGCATCGTGTCGGCAAAGGCGGCGTCGACCGCCACTTTGGCCCATGCCTCCACCGGAGGCACCGAGCCTCCTCAGCCTTCCCCCTCGGAGAGGATTTCCGTCTCGGGCGGCTCGACCGCCAACGCTCGGAGCGCCTCCTCGTCGGTGTGGCAGGCGACGCAGCCCTCAGACGCGGCGTTGGGAACGCTTGTCGCGATCGTGGTTGCGGGCGGCTCCGTCGTCGAGTCGGTTGACGAGCCGCTGCAAGCTGCCAGCAATACGGCGTCCA
>CAMYJM010000192.1:11897-17219 GCA_947258635.1 uncultured Acidimicrobiaceae bacterium | reverse complement strand
CGACGGCGCGATGTAGCCGCGCGATCGACAACGCTCGGCGCATCCCTGAAGTTGCGCAGCAACTCCCAAGCAACGCCGCAGGCGTTGCCGAGCTGGCGGCGGGACTCGAACCCGCGACCTGCTGATTACAAATCAGCTGCTCTGGCCATCTGAGCTACGCCAGCCTCGAGGAAATCGTAGCGGGAAACCTGGACGCTCTTGACCCCGCCGGGTCGCTCAGCCCGGTCGTCCCACCGCGAGCACGTACAACGCCTCTTCCTCGGGAGAGGCTGCCACCAGCTCGAGGACGCGACCGTCGTCAAAGGCGCCGACGACGGTGATGCCGAGGCCCAGGGCTTCGGCCTGTAGGTAGACATTCTGGGCGGCGTGGCCAGCTTCGATATGGACGTATCTGATGCCGCGGTCCCCGTACTTCCCGGTCGTTCTCTCCGGAACGGCCGTGAACACGACATCGACGGCTGCCTCTTGGACCCAATCCTGGCCAACCGCGGCATCTGCCAGCAGGGCCCGGTGATCCTGGTCGACGACCTGGACGATCTCGTGTGCCGCCGGAACGTAGTGGTACACCCCCGGGGCGAGGTCGGTGACGTCGCCGACCACCAGGTAGACCTCGAGCGGGTAGAGCGCTCCCGCCGACGGCGCCGTCCGCAACCCGCGTGAATCGGTGGTGCCCTGGGCGGCCCACAGGAGCTGGGACACCTCGGCGAGTGTCAGCGCCTCGCCGGTGTAGTCGCGCACCGAGCGGCGGTTGAGCAACGCCTCCTCGACCGACGTCTCGCTGGCGTGGCGCGGAGGCGTCAGCTGCACTCGAGACCCGGGTTCTGTGATCGCGGCAACGTCGTCGTCGTCGCCGCAGGCCACGGCCAGGCCCGCCGCCAGCAACGCCATCACGACGTAGACCCTGAGGGACGTATGCCGCCCGGGACCGAAGAGCCTCAACGTGGCTGAGCCTGTCATGGTGGATCCTCTCCTACGCTCCGGCTTCATTGTCAGCCCGATGTGATGTTGAGCACCAGGGCCAATCCTCCGCAGTGGTGGCCGGCGCTGGCTGCCGTCCCGGCGACAGTTGCCGTGGCGGCGTGGCATTCGGCGGGCTCCACATCGCCGGATTCCCCGGCGGCCTGGTCGGCGTCGCCCTGGCCCTCGATCAAGTTTGCCCTGAGCCGGCGGGTCTAAAGCGCCAACTACGAGCGGCCCCGCCTCAGTCGATGAGAGCTTTCTCTCTCAGGAGGGGTGTCGGGTCGACAAGGTTCTTGTCGAGGGCGGCCACCTTCGCGGGCAGGCCCAAGGCGAGCGCCATCAGTTGCGTGAAGTAGAGCACCGGCATGGGCTCGGTGATGGACATCTGCGACTGCCGTGCATCGAGGTTGGCATGACACAGCGGGCACGCAACCGCGATGACGTCGGCTCCCGCCGCCCTGGCGTGCTCGATCAAGTCTCCGCCGAGCTTGAGCACGATTTCCTTGCGAATCAACGAATGGACGGCGCCGCAGCAGGAAGTCTTGTACGACCAGTCGCGGACGTCGGCTCCGAGCGCCCTCATCAGCACATCCATCTCGATCGGGTCCTCGGGACGGTCGGCGCCGGTGACGTCCGGCGGCCGGGTCATCACACACCCGTAGTAGCAAACCACCTTGAGATCGGCGAGGTGACGCCGGACGCCGGCTGCCACGCCGTCGGTTCCGACGTGGTCGAGGATCGTGTCGAGAAGGCTGTTCACCCGGACGGCGGGCTCAACCGCGTCCGCCCGTGATCCGTTCGCCCGCTCGTCGGCCTGGGCGAACTTGTGGCGGCTGAAACAGCCGGCACACGGCATCGTGACCTCGGAAAAGCCGCTCTGTTCGATGAGCGAGAGGTTCTCCAAGGGCAGGCTGATGGCCTGCTCCGGATCGGCGCGATGAGCCACAGAGCCGCCGCAGCATGCCCATCCCTTGGGCTCGATGAGGTTCACGCCGAGCACATCGCAAACCGCTTTGGTGGAGCGATCGAACTCCTCTGCCGTCGAGGTCAGTGAGCAGCCGGGGTAGTAGGCAACGGCCCCTTCGGCGCCCTCGATCGGCCGCACCTTGTCGCGCTTGCGCGCCCGATGAGGCAGGAAAGACAGCCTTCCCTTGCGGATCATCTTCAAGCCGATGTCGAGATCCTCGGTGAAGTTCTTGTTCTTGAGCTTCAACTCAGCGAGCAACCCGAGTTCGTAGGCGCGGCGCCACACCCTTACTTCACGCAGGAAAGCGGAGTTGAAGATGTCAGCCTCGGGTACGGGTGGCTTCACGCCTCGTTCCAGGGCCTCGCGGGTCAGGAAGTCCATGATTCCGGCGACATCGAGACCCTGGGGACAGTGAGTGGTGCAGGCTTGACACGAGGCACACAGCCAGGGTGTCTCCGCATGGAGGGCGATGTCCTCCTGGCCGAGCTGCACGGCCCGCATGATTTGGTTCGGCTGCCAGTCGAAGAACTCCGAGATGGGGCACCCGCTGGTGCACCGAACGCACTGGTAGCAAAGGGTGACGTTCTCCCCGAGCTCATCGAAGACCCGCTGGGCCAGATCGGAGCTGATTGTGGTCGGAGCGTTGGTCACTATGCCGAGGCCTCCTCGAACGTCGGCCGCGGCAGCAGGTTGGCCCCTTCGACGATCGGCCGCACCGCCTCTTCCCATTCGATCGCCATGATGTGGACTCCGGCGACTCCCTCGATCTCCCGGATCTGCTCGATCAGCTCGATGCAGATCTGGATGCCCTCTGCCTTCCAGGCCGCGGCACGCGCCTTCTTGTCTTCGGGCGTCAGTTCATCTTTCGACTTTCCGGCCCACTCCGCTCCGGCCTCGGTCATGCGCTCGATGAGCTCGTCGGGCACCAGCAGTCCCGGCACGTTGTTGACCATGTAGCGGGCCATCCCCGGGCTCTTCAGGGGGCCAACGCCGGCCAGGATGAAGGACTTCTCGTGAAGGCCCAGTTCCCGAACCTTCTCCATGTACCCGGCAAACGCCGGAACGTCGTAAATCAGCTGCGTCTGGAAGAAGTCGGCCCCGGCGGCCACCTTCTTCGCCAGCCGGTAGGGCCGGTACTCAACGGGATCGGCGAACGGCGCCGCCGCCGCCCCGACGAAGAAGCGGGGCTCCTGGCCGTCGAAGGCGTCGCCGCACTGGAAGACCTTCTCGTCGCGCATCTCGGCGACCATCTGGATCAGCTGGACCGAATCGATGTCGTACACGTTCTTCGCCGTCGGATGGTTGCCGAACCGCTGATGGTCCCCGCTGAGACAGAGCAGGTTGTTCATTCCAAGGGCGTAGGCACCGAGCAGATCGGCCTGGATGGCGAGCCGGTTGCGGTCGCGACATGTCATCTGGATCACCGGCTCGAGCCCCGCAGCCAGGACGAGCGTCCCCGCCCCGATGCTCGACATCCGCACGATGGCGGTCTGGTTGTCGGTGATGTTGACGGCGTCACAGGTCCCCTTCAGGTACTCGGCCTTCTCCCGGATCACATCGGCCTCGGCGCTCTGGGGGGGACCCAACTCGGCCGTCACCGCGAAGTGCCCGGCTCGCAGGACCCGCTCCAGATTCGAACCTGAGAGGAGGGCTTCTTTCCTGGTGGGGGCTTCGGCGACCATGACTACTCCTCCTGCTCTGCGGCGCGGCGGAGATCATCCCTGACGATGCGGCGGGGGCCGCCGTCGCGGGACGCCTTCCAGTTCTTCGGGGGCTGCGGGTTCATCAACACTTCGAGCCGATCCATGTGGTTCAGCCGATCGTGGATCAGCTGCCACGCGCACGGGGTCTCGGGATCCACCTCACAGTGGCCGTCCTCCGAGCCTCCGCACGGCCCGTTGAGTAGCGACTTGGAACATCTGGCGATCGGACAGATCCCTGCGGTGATCCCCAGAACGCACTCGCCGCAGGCGGCGCACCGCTCCTCCCAGACACCCTGTTCGACGGGAATTCCCATGAAACTGGTGTTGAGGCCGGGAACCACCCACGCGTCGGTGAACTTCTCGGCGATCGCCTGCACGCCGACGCCACAGCCCAGCGAGACCACTGCGTCGGCACCTTCGACTGCCGCGCTGACCTCTTCGAGGTACTCCCATTCACACTGGCGCTGGACGGTTGCCTCGGTGATCTGCTTGGGAGCGCCGTCGAGCTTCGTGGACATCCGCAACGAGGTGGCGACCGTCGCCGCTTCCCGAGCCCCCCCGGCGAAACAGACGGTGACACAGGTGCCGCAGCCCATGACCAGCACGTTCTCGGCATCCCCGATGAGACCCTTGATCTCGTCCAAAGGCTTCTGTTCGCCGACGATCATCGGTTCATGCTCCTTTTCCCGCCGTCTGCGGCACCCGCAGAGGGTTCGGACCCAGATTCTCGATCCGCTGGTTCATCTCGGTGGCGGCTTCTACGAAAGTGGCGGCCATCGCTGCGGACATATTGAACATCTCGACCCGCTCCGGCTCCAGCCCGATCTCGGCCAACAGCTCCTGGACGCGCTTCACTCTCTGCCTCGCCTTCGCATTACCCTCCAGGTAATGGCAATCTCCGGGCAGTCAGCCGGCGGCGAAGACGCCATCCACCCCCTCCTCGAAGGCTAGGAGCACGCTCAGCACATCCAACCGGCCGGTGCACGGCAGTTGGACGACCTTGACACTCGGCGGGTACTGCATGCGCAGGCCACCGGCCAGATCCGCCGCCGCGTAGGCGCAGTGCTCGCAGGCGTAGGCGATGATGTTGTACGGCTCTTGGCTCATCCGGCCGGCCCCCCCGCCGCGTCCAGCGGAACGAACCCTTCGGGCGGTCCGGTCAGGGCACCCACCTTGGCCGCATTCTGGGCATCCGTGAAGTGCTGCAACTGGATCGCCCGCGCCGGGCATTCGGCCACACAGATGCCGCAGCCGCGACAAACAGCAGCTTCGATGGTGGCAGCTCCGAGGATGCCCCCGACGCCGTATGCATCGGAAGTCATTGCCGGCACCCCGAACGGGCATACTCGCACACAGGTGAGGCACCCGGTGCAGGCGAGCGTGTCGACCGCGGCGATCTGACCACCGGCCAGCAGGGTGTCTTTGCTGAGGACACGTGCCGCCCGGGCGGCCGCCGCCTGGGCTTGAATCATGGTCTCGTCGAGCAGCTTGGGGTAGTGGGCCATCCCGGCCATGAACACACCGTCGGTTGAGAAATCGACAGGCCGCAACTTCACGTGGGCCTCGAGGAAGAACCCGTCGGAGTCGGTGCCACATTTGAATTGTCCGGCCACGTCGTCGACGTCGTCGCGGGGAACCACCGGCATCGAGAGAACGACGAGGTCGGGGTGCAGGTCGAGGGCGCGGTCGAGA
>CAMYJM010000192.1:0-11845 GCA_947258635.1 uncultured Acidimicrobiaceae bacterium | reverse complement strand
CGTAGACCCGGATGTCTTTGTAGAGCACGACGATCTGGGCGTCGGGGTTCCGCTTCTTGAGCGCCAGAGCGTTCTTCAACGCAACGGTGCAGCATATGCGGCTGCAGAACCGCTCGGCCGGGCCGACACACTGGATCATCACGACCGAATCCGGTGGCTTCTCGTTGGAGGCGAGAACCCGCTCGAACTCGTGCTGGGTCACGATCCGCGGATCGGAGCCGTATCCGTACTCCGGGCCGCGGTATTCCTGGCCGCCGGTCGCCAGAATCGTCACTCCGTGTTCGATGGTGGAGCGGTCGCCCTCGCGATCCTCGATCTCGCTGGTGAAGTTGCCCATGAACCCCGAGGAGCCGACGATGCTGGTCTCCATGTGCAGATCGACGAGAGGATTGTCGTTCACCTGCGTAATGAGATCCTCCATCACGTCACGAGGGTGCCTCTCGGTGGCGGACATGAACACGTTGCGCACGTTCCCGCCGAGGGTGTCCTCCCGCTCGACGAGGTGCACCGGGAACCCTTGATCGGCGAGTGAGACCGCCGCCGTCATCCCGGCAACTCCCCCACCGACCACCAGGGCGGACTTCTCGACGGGGACGTCGAACGTGTGCTGCGGCTCCAGCAGCGCCGCCCGGGCCACCGCCATCCGAACGAGATCCTTGGCCTTGGCGGTGGCAGCTGCGTTGTCGTTGGAGTGCACCCACGAACACTGATTGCGGATGTTGGCCATCTCGAACAGATAGGGATTCAGCCCGGCGCCGCGCAGCATGTCGCGGAACAGGGGGGCATGGGTTAGCGGCGTGCAGCTGGCGACGACTACCCGGTTGAGCTGCTCTTCGCGGACCCGCTCGGCGATGTGCTTGACGCTGTCCTGGGAGCAGGTGTAGAGATTGGCCTCGGAGTGGGCGACGCCGGACAGCGTCGTCGCGTAGTCGGCGACTGCGGGCACGTCGAGGAAACCACCGATGTTCGAGCCGCAGTGGCATACGAAGACTCCGATACGAAGATCCTCGTCGGCCACGTCCCGCTCGGTGGGGAACTCGGGCGTGGTGGTGAGGGCGAATCGTGACTTGGATAGCGCAGCGGCGGCCGCCCCGGCCGCCCCGCTCGCTTCGATGACGGACTCGGGAATGTCCTTGGGCTCGCGGAAGGGCCCAACGGCGTAGATGCCCGCTTTGCTGGTCTCGAGCGGGTTGAACTGTGTGGTGTGGCAGAAGCCGTATTCGTCGAGCTCGATTCCGAGTCGCCCACCGAGCTCCTTGACCGAGTCCGATATCTCCATCCCAACCGAGAGGACCACCAGGTCGAAGCGCTCGTCCTGGAGCTTGCCCGCTTCATCCTGGTAGCGCACCAGCAGATCACCGGTGGCGGGATCTTCGCGCAGGCCTCCGAGGCGGCACCGGGTGTACTGGATGCCGTACCGATCGCGGGCCCGTTCGTAGTAGCTCCAATAGCCCTTGGAGAACGCCCGCATGTCCATCATGAAGACATGGATGTCCAGATCGGGCTCGTGTTCCTTGGCCATGATTGCTTCCTTGGTGGCATACATGCAGCACACCGCCGAGCAGTAGTCGTGGCTCTGGTCGCGTGACCCGACACACTGCAGAAAGGCTATCCGCTTGGGGGTCTCGTGATCCGAGGGCCGTTCGATATGGCCGGTTGTCGGGCCGGAAGCCGACAGCAACCGCTCGAACTGCAACGCCGTGATCACGTTGGGGTAGCGCCCCAACCCATACTCGTCGGACAGCTCCGCCCGGTAGATCTGGTAGCCGGGAGCCAGGACCACCGCACCGACCTCGAATACCTCGTCACGGGCCACCATGTCGTGATTGATGGCATTGACGCCGCACGCAAAGGTGCAACTCATGCACTCGGAGCAGATACCGCACGCCAGGCAGCGGGCCGCCTCGGCCTGAGCCGACTCATCGTCGTAGCCGCGTTCGACCTCGGCGAAGCTGCCGATTCGATCGGCGACCGTCATCTCCGGCAGCGGCACTCGCGGCTGACGATCGACATGGCTGAGATCCTCAGCCGAGTACCGCACGACCGGCAGCTCGGGCTTGGGGGGCGGCTCCATGTGGTCGCCCTGCAGATAGCGGATGATCGAACGAGCGGCGGTGTGGCCGCTCTCGACGGCCTCGATCACGAAAGCGGTACCCGAGACCGTGTCCCCTGCCGCGAAGACACCCTCGCGGGTTGCCGCCAGCGTGTTCGGGTTGATGGCAATCTTGCGCTGCGCCGTAATCCCGACCCCGGCGTCATCCGGGATGAAAGCCAGTCCGGCTCGCTGTCCGACCGAGAAGATCACCGTGTCGCACGCGATGACGTGCGACGAATCCGGGACCTTGGTGACCTGGAGGCGGCCGGCGTCGTCGAACTCGAACGATTCGACTTCCAGACATTCGACCCCGGACACTCGACCGTCTTTGCCGGTGATCTGCTCGAAGCTGCGACCGGCATGGATTGTGATTCCCTCGGCTTCGGCGGCCTCGACCTCCCAGGGGTGGGCCGGCATCTCGGCCTTGCTCTCGACGCAAGCCATGTGCACTTCGCGTCCCAGCCGCACCGCACTGCGGGCGACATCGATGGCCACATTGCCGCCGCCGAGCACCAAGACTCGCTGGCCGAGCGGTGGAGCCGTGTCGTCTGCGGAATCGGCGTCGTACTTGCCCAGCCGCACGTCACGGAGGAACAGGGTGTTGATCAGCACTCCGTCGAGGTCCGCCCCGGGGATCGGCAGCCGCACCCCTTCGTGGGCCCCGGCGGCGATCAGCACCGCGTCGTGACCGTCGTCGAAGAGATCGTCCAGGTCCTCAACCCGGTGGTTGAGCTGGAGGTCGACTCCGAGATCGACGATGTCCTGCACCTCGCGGTCGACGATCTCGGCCGGCAGCCGGAACTCGGGAACACCGAGCCGCAGCATTCCGCCGGCGACCGGCATTGCTTCGTAAACGCTCACGCCGTAGCCGGCCATCGCCAGATCCTGCGCCGCGGTGAGGCCGCACGGCCCCGCTCCGATGATCGCCACACGTTCCTCGTGGATGCGGGGCACCGGCTCGACCGGTTGGCGAGGCTGGGCCAGGATCTTGTCGGATACGAAGCGCTTGAGTGCCCTGATGTTGATCGGCTCGTCGACTTGTCCCCGGTTGCAGGCGGCTTCGCAGCGGTGATTGCAGATCCGGCCGCAGATGCCGGGGAACGGGTTGTCCAACTTTATGACCCCTCGTTGAACATGTCGGGGATGACAACCGGGCAGACCCTGGCACAGTCGCCGCAGCCGATACACACGTCGACGTCTACGTATCGTGGTTGGCGCCGGACCTGGACCCGGTAGTCGCCGACGTCGCCGTCGATGCCGAGCACTTCGGAGTCGGTGAGGAGTTCGATGTTGGGATGCCGGCCCGTCTCCACGAGCTTGGGAGAGATGGTGCACATGGCGCAGTCGTTGGTGGGGAAGGTCTTGTCGAGCTGCGCCATCTTTCCGCCGATGGCGGAGCTCTTCTCGACCAAGTAGACCTTGAATCCTTGATCGGCGAGGTCGAGCGAGGCTTGCATGCCGGCGATACCCCCGCCGACGACCATCACCGCCCCGGTGGGGGCGGCGATCATCCCAGGGCTCGCTTCCATCGCACGGGCCATTTGAACTCCGAATTAGCGCTGTGGCCATATACTCCCCGTTTCAAGCCCGGGCAATAAGGGTCTTTAGGCCCTGGTGGGCATGGAGATACGCTCCATTTGGATAGGGCACGACCTCAGGGAGCGCTCGGGCACAATCACCTGCTGAGATACCCCGAAGGAGGGGTGGTCACCGATGAGCCACCCCCGGCCATCTGAGCTACGCCGGCATCCCGCTCCATCCGGAAAACCTCAGGACAATGTCCCCCGAGCCCGGGCGATCTCGAACATGGCGAGGGCGGCGGCGACGCCGGCGTTCAGGCTCTCGACACCATCGGCCATGGGCAGGCGGGCCACCACGTCGCAACGCTCCAAAACCAGCTTACTGACACCACGCCCTTCGGCCCCGACTATCACGGCCACCGGCTCATCGAGGATACGAACGCCGTAGAGGGACTCGGTCGCAGACCCGTCGAGGGCGACAGTCCACACGCCCAGCTCGCGCAATTGGCGCACGGCATCGGCAATCGACGCCACCACGGCGATGGCGAGGTGCTCAAAGGCACCCACCGCCGCCTTGAAGGCAGTGGCGCCGAGTGGGGCGGCCCGGCGGCTCGAGACGACCATCCCGTCGAATCCCGCCGCCCGTGCCGAGCGGGCGATGGCGCCGACGTTGCGGGGGTCCTGGGCGTGGTCGAGCACGATCAACGCCGGAAGTGCAGCTCGCGCAACGAGTTCGGCCAGGCGTACGGTCGGCAGCGGGCGGGCCTGGGCGACCACTCCCTGCGGCGCCGAAGTCGCCGCCAGCGGCGCCACGTCGGCCACCAACTCCACGCCGGCGCCCGATTCTCGGGCGAGGGCGATGAGGCTCTGCATCTCGGCCGATTGGGCGGGTCCCCGCTCGATGCAGAGAGACGTCACGCGCCCGGCGCGCAGTGCCGCAGTGACGGCGTGGATGCCTTCGAGCCTATCCCCGATGCCAGGCACTGCCGCCGGCTCCATCCTCGACGATCACGCCGAGCTCGGCGAGGCCGTCACGAATGCTGTCGCCGGTGGCCCAGTCCTTGTTCGACCGGGCCTCGTTGCGCCGCGCCACGAGAGCATCCACCAAGGCCGCCCCGGACAAACCATCGAGGTCGTACCCGGCGCCGAGTGCCTCGAGCCCGGCGGCGATCTCCTCGAAACCCCGCACCGGCTCGGCGAGCCCGAGGACATCGACGATCTCGGCGTACGCAGCCAGGTACGGGTCGGCGCCATCTCCGGCGTCAAGGCGGCGGTTGCCCTCCCGAACCGCGTCGAACAGCGCGCCGAGGCCGCCGGCAACGTCGATATCGTTGTCCATCGCCCGCGAGAAGCTCTCCATGGTGGTCGGATCCGGCGGGCCTGCGACCGGACCGGGCCGGCGCCGCCGGAACGCCCACAGCCGCTCCAGCGAAGCCGTCGCATCGGCCAGGGCTTCCTCCGAGAAGTCCAGCGGCTTGCGGTAGTGGGTTCGCAAGTAGAACAGCCGCACCGCCAGGCCGGGATACTTATGGACGGCGTCGAGCAGATCGACGATGTGGCCGGTCGACTTGGCCATTTTCTCGCCCCCGAGAGTCATCATCCCGTTGTGCATCCACAGCCGGGCGAAGGGATCGATGCCGAGTGCCGCCTCGGCCTGGGCGATCTCGTTCTCGTGGTGGGGAAAGACCAAGTCGTTGCCGCCGCCGTGAATGTCGAACGACGCACCGAGGTACTCGTAGGACATCGCCGAGCATTCGATGTGCCAGCCGGGACGGCCGTCACCCCACGGCGAGGGCCAGCTGGGCTCTTCCGGCTTGGCGGCTTTCCACAAGGCGAAGTCGAGCGGGTCCTGCTTGATGTCACCGGTCGCAATGCGAGCCCCGGACTGCAGCTCGTCGATGTTGCGCCCCGACAGCTTGCCGTAGCCGGGAAAGCCGCGTACGGAGAAGTAGACATCGCCGCCCGCCTCATAGGCGTGGCCCCGCTCGATCAGCTGTTCGATCATCTTGATCATCTGCGGAACGTGCTCGGTGGCGCGCGGCTCGGTATCGGCCGGCAGGATCCCCAGGGCATCGTAGGCGGCGGCGAACGCGGCGGCGGCCTCGGCGGCGATCTCTTCAGTCGTGACACCCGCCGCCTTGGCGGCGTCGATGATCTTGTCGTCGACATCCGTGATATTGCGCACGTAGGTGACGTCGTAACCGACGTACGTCAAGTAGCGCCGCACAACGTCGAACACGACAGCGTAGCGGCCGTGGCCGAGGTGCGGTTTCGATTGCACCGTAGCGCCGCACACGTACATACCAACCTTGCCCGCGTCGCGTGGTTCGAAGGTCTGGAGGGCGCGTCCAAGCGTGTTGAAGATTTGCACGGTGCGATGCTACCCGGCACGTCCCCTCGCCGAGCCGAGGCCGCGCCGGCCCACTAGCCTCGCCGCATGGCATTGACGTATCCATCGCCGGCGGGGCGCCCCCTGGTGCTCGGCCACCGCGGCGCGTCGGCTCACGCCGGGGACAACACGCTCGAGGCGTTCCGCCTCGCAGTGCAGCATGGCGCCGACGGCGTCGAGCTGGACGTACGATTCACGTCCGACGACGCCGTGATACTGAGCCACGACCCATACGCGGCGGGCTTCGGAGTCCTCGCCGAGCGCCCCTTCGCCGAGGTGCGGGCCGACCTGCCCCACATTCCGACGCTCGACGAGGCCGCGGAGGTGCTCGGCGAGCTCATAATCAACGTGGAGATCAAGAACGATCCGAGCGAGCCCGACTTCGACCCGGAGCATCGGATGGCCGACAGCATCGCCGCCTGGGTCGCCGCCGGTGATCGCTTTGGCCGCTGCGTCGTGACGTCGTTCAACCCGGATACCGCAGCCCGGGTTCGTTTCCTCGACGAGAGGATTGTCACCGGGCGCCTGCTCGATCGGACTGCCGACCTGGCGGACGACATCCCGGAAGCCGCCGCCGCCGGCCACAGCTACGTGGCGGTCCACAAGAGGCTGCTGCGGGCGAAGCCTGCCAAAGCGGTGCGTCTGGCTGCCGAGCACGGCCTCGGCGTGGTGGTGTGGACCGTGGACGGACGCCGGGCGTTGAACAAGCTCCGCAAAGCGGGCGTTGCCGCGGTAATCGCCAACGACCCGCAGGGTGCTCTCGACCTGTACGCCGCTCCCCCGTTCTAGGAAGAGCGCCGTGCCCTCGATTCACGTAGCCGGTGTGAACCTCGACTATCGAGAGATCCCCGGCTCCGGGTCGCCGCTGGTATTCCTTCACGAGGGCATTGGCAGCCAGGGCCTGTGGCGCAACTTCCCCGAGACGATCGCTGCCGCCACCGGGCTGCCGGCTTTCGTCTATTCCCGCCACGGCCATGGGTGGTCCGATCCCATCACCGAACCCCGCACGCCCCGCTTCATGCACGACGAGGCGCTGATCGCCCTCCCCGAGCTGCTCGCCAAGCTGGATGTCGCCGATCCGATCCTCATCGGCCATTCCGACGGGGCTTCGATCGCGCTGATTCACGCCGGCGCCGGTCGCTGGCCGGTGCGAGCCATCGTGGCCATCGCCCCGCATGTGTTCGTCGAGGACGAGGTGCTCATCGGCGTCGAGGCGGCCCGCAAGGCCTTCGAGGAAGACGGCCTGGCGGAGAAGATGGCAAAACACCACCACGATCCGGCGGCGACCTTCTACGGCTGGCACGACATCTGGAAGGACGCCGCGTTCCAGGACTGGAACCTCGAATCGGACCTCGTTGGCATCAAGTGTCCCCTGCTGCTGATCCAGTGCGCCGGTGATGAGTACGGGACGGCCCGCCAGCTCGACGCAGTAGAAGCCGCCGTCGACGGGCCCGTGGAGCGGGTCTGGTTGGAGGATTGCGGCCACTCGGCCCACCTCGACCAACCCAAGGTAGTGGCGGCAGCCGTCGCGGGGTTTGTTCGCCAACACACTCGAGGACCGACGGCTCCATAACAGGTACCACAATCGAGCGGATCGAAACGAGCTAGTCGATTCTGGGTCGGTCAAGGGCAGAGAACTCAGCATCGACAGTCCCTCTGAGCCAAGCGCGGACTACTGTTGGTTTCAGATGTCGGGGTCGCGACCGCCCAAGGGGGTTGTTATGTGGTTGATGGAGCCGCCTGCTACGGCGCGTGGTGTTTCTGCACAGGGATCTGACAATGAGTATTGATGCCCTGATAAGCGATAGCGATCTCGCTCGGTTGGCGGTGGGCCTGGTGATTGATCTCGCCGCATTGGCGGGCATTCTGATCTTGGTATACCGACGACCCCGGCGCGCCCGCAACATCATGTTCATGCTCACCACCATCAACGTGGTCGTTTTCGGGATCACCTACGCGATGTTGCATGTAACGCTAGGGGTGGGGGCCGCGTTCGGTCTGTTCGCGCTCTTCGGCATCATGCGATTCCGCACGACGACACTCGCCGTCACTGAGATGTCCTTCCTCTTTGCATCGCTGGCTCTGGCAGTGCTGAACGCTTCCGGATTGCAGGGCATGTCCTACCAAGAGCTCCTCGTCATCAATGTCATCACGATCGGCAGTCTCATCGCCGGATCGCGCCTGTTCATCGAAGATGACGGGAGGCAGGCGGAGACTGCCACAGTGAGATACGACCGGGCCGACTTGCTGGGCGGCGGATCCGCCCACCTGGTTATCTCAGACCTCCGCGCTCGTACCGGTCTGAACGTGCAGAGCGTGTCGGTGAAGAGCCTCGACCTGACCACGAACGAAGCAGTACTCCAGGTGAGGCACCGAGCCCCCGAAGCGGCAACGGTAGGAAGCGATGTGGGCAATGGACAGACGGGAATCGCACCAATGCGCATTGTCCTCGATCCCACGAGTGTATTGAAGCCGCTGCGCGTGGCGACCAATGGTTCCAGCGATCGCTCATCTGGGCGTATCGACGAATCGCTCGATGGCTGAAGTCGGGCCTGCCTTTCAACCAGAATCCGCCATGAAGCGCTCCGTTGATCCTTTTTGGGCTAGTAGTGGTTCATTCTGATGAGCTAGGGAGGGTCAGTGTTCGAGAAGTTCACCGACCGGGCGCGCCGGGTTGTAGTGCTGGCGCAGGAGGAAGCGCGCCTCCTCAACCACAACTACATCGGTACCGAGCACATCCTGCTCGGCCTGATCCACGAGGGCGAGGGCGTCGCCGCCCGCGGCCTCGAGAGCCTCGGAATCGACCTCGACTCGGTGCGCGCCAAGGTCACCCTTCACGCCGCGCGCCAAGAAAGTCCTCGAGCTGTCGCTGCGGGAAGCTCTCCAGCTGGGTCACAACTACATCGGTACCGAGCACATCCTGCTCGGCTTGATCCGCGAGGGCGAGGGCGTCGCCGCCCAGGTGCTCCAGAAGCTCGGCGCCGAACTGATCGAGGTCCGGCAGGCTTTGATCGTGCTGATCGGGACCGAACCTGCGGAGGAACCGCCGCCACGCCGCTATTCGAGCGCGCGGGCTTGGTCGGCCGCGCAGAGGGAACTGCCGACCGGACTGGTGGCTCTCGGTGGTCCTCCAGGAACGTCGGGATTCATAGGGGTGACAAACCGCGAGACGCCGTTCGGAATCGTCGGGCTGCTGTCGGCGCTATTCGCGCTCGTGGCAATCGTTGCGGTCCTGGTCGAGCGGCCTCTCGCCAACCTGGCCGGCGCCGGGCTGATATCACTGATCGGTGGAGTCGTCGTATCGACCCTGAGCGCTGCCGTCCATCTCCGGCCATGGGCGCCCCAACCTCACGGCAGTCGTTTCGCCACATGGGTGGCGCTCGTGGCCCTGGTGCTCTTCGCGGCCGGGGCACTCCTGCTCGGGCTCGACGCACTGCTCGACTGAGGCGCTCAGTCCCGACTCGGGCGCAGCGTCGCCAGGGCCATTGCCGCAATGCCTTCGTCGCGACCGATCACGCCGAGCCCATCGCTGGTCGTCGCCTTGACAGACACGAGTGACCGGTCGAGTCCGAGGACCGCGGCGACTTTGCCGGTCATGGCGCTCCGGTGGGGCGCGATACGTACCGACTGGGCGACGATCGTCACGTCGACGTGGGCGACGGTGAGCCTTTCGGCGGCGACCATCTCGACCACCCGGGCCAGCAGGTCCATCGAATCGGCATCGACGAAGTCAACGCTGCCCGACGGGAAATGGGTTCCGATATCGCCGAGTACGGCCGCCCCCAGCAAAGCATCGCCGAGGGCGTGAGCGGCGACGTCGGCATCCGACGTGCCGATCAGGCCCCGTGATTCGTCCACGACGACGCCGCACAGCAGCAGCGGCGGGCTCCCGCCGAAGGCATGGACGTCGAGGCCGAACCCGGTGCGCATGCCCGGAGGCTAACGGATGCTCACACCCGACAGGGTGGCGAACACCATGCGACCCACGGCCGTGCGGAGGGTGTTGGTCACCTCAGCCTGGACGACGGTTCCAATGGCCGCCGCTGCCTGAGCGATGACAACCATGGTTCCGTCGTCCAGAAAAGCGACGCCCTGGCCGGGCTCATTGCCGGCCCGCTCGACCGTGACCTCGATGATGTCACCGGCGGCCACCTCGGGCCGCAGCGACTCTCCGATGGAGTGCGGATTCACGACGCGCAACCCGCGGACCGAGGCCGCCTTGGCGAGGTTGTGGTCGGTGGTGATCAAGCCGGCGTGCAGCTTGGCCGCCAATGCGAGCAGCTTAGCGTCGACCTCCTGGTGTTCGGGAACCGTGTCCTCGAGCACCAGGAACGAGACACCCGGCATGTCGGCGAGGGTGTCAAGTACATCGAGCCCGCGCCGGCCGCGCCGTCTCCGGTTGCGGTCGGCCGCATCGGCTATCCCCTGAAGCTCGTCGACGACGAAAGCCGTCGCCCACAGGTTGCCCTTGAGGAGCCCGGCGCGTACCAGGTCGAGCACCCGGCCGTCGATAGCCGCCGAGGAGTCCACGAGGTACCTGTCGCCGGCTTCGTCGGTCCCGGGCACCAGCCGGGCAGCCCGGCGCAGGCCGGTAACCGAGAGCAAGTCATCCGCACGGGCGGCAAATACCTCTGCGCCGAACGCGGCCAGTACCAGGACGATCAGCCCGGCGAGCGGCCATCCGGCGTTGGCGGGAAGCAGCACGATCGTGGGCACCGCCAGTACGCAGCCGACGATGATCCCGGTAATGAGGCCAAATGCCCCGGCGAACAGCTCGGCGCCACTCGCCTTCGAGACAACTTGCGGGGCTTTGGTGATCGAGCGGTTTACCGCCCGGCCGATCACGCCGCCGGTGACGTAGCCGCAGCCCGCCCCGAGTATCGCCCCCCAGACCTCGGTTACGCCCGGGTCGAACTCGGCTGCGGGAAACCACCCCGGCATTCCGCTGCCCAGATTGAACCCCACTACCAACAGCGCCAGCGTGATCAGGAGCCTCACGGCCTCAACAAACACGGAACCTCCAGTCCTTCTGCAAAGGCGATCGGCAGATCGGATGGAAGTACTTAGTAATTAGTCTAGGTACTAGGTGATGAAGGCCGTGGACTCTCGGCTACAGCTCTACGGGGACTTCGACCTTGGGGAGGGCGCGGTCCAGCTTCTTGATGGCCTCTTCCTCATCGAGGACCAGAGCAAAGCGCAACTCGCTGATGATGATCAGCCGGGCTTTGGCCAGCATGCGTTTCAGCGCCGGGCTGATGCCCTTGACCTGCTGGGCGTATGTCAGGTCGCGGACCACTTCGGCCACTTGGAAAATATCACCAGAGTTGATCTTCTCGGTCAGAAGTTTGTACCAGCGCGACCAGTTGGCGCCGGCCTCCTGGGGCTCTTCCTTGAAAGTCTTGAAGACTTTGCGAGCGACCGTCTTGCTGATAACGGGGCGCACTCCGAGATCGACCGCGTTGACTGCCGGTACCCGCACCGTCAGCTGGTCGGTGGCCACCTCGAGCACGAAGTAATCCGTCTTGGTGCCGGAGAACTCGATACGTTCCTTCTTGATGATCGTCGCGGCTCCATGATGGGGGTATACGACCTTGTCCCCCACTTTGAACGGGATCTTGGGCTTGCTCCTCGGAGGAGCCGGGATATCGGCGGCCGCGGTGGCGGCCGGCGTCTTCGCAGCGGACTTGGGCACTTTGGTCTTCCTCGCGGTGGTTGCGGCCGATTTCTTGGCCGCCGGGGTCTTGACGGCCGATTTCTTGGCCGCGGGTTTCTTGGCCGCCGGTTTCTTCGCCGCCGGTTTCTTGGCCGCCGGTTTCTTCGCCACCGGGGTCTTAGCGGCCG
>CAMYJM010000191.1 GCA_947258635.1 uncultured Acidimicrobiaceae bacterium | reverse complement strand
TTCGAGAAGGAAGGGTTCCGGCTGGTTCATGCCGCCGACGGTGAGGCCGGGCTGCAACGGCTCGACGAGCGCTCGCCGCGGGTCGTGCTGCTCGATATCGGGCTGCCAGGAATCGATGGCATGGAGGTGTGCCGCCGCATCCGGTCGGCTTCAGACGTTCCGGTCATCATGCTCACCGCGCGCGACAGCGAGATCGACAAGGTGGTGGGCCTCGAGATCGGGGCGGATGACTACGTCACGAAGCCGTTCAGCCCTCGCGAGCTCGTGGCCCGGGTCAAGGCCGTCCTCCGCCGATCCGAGGAGCGCCCGACGAAGCCCCAAGTTCTCGAGGTCGGCGGGTTTGCCGTCGACAGTGGCCGCCGCGAGGTCACCACTCCCGCCGGTGCAGTGGTCCGGCCCACGGCCCGCGAGTTCGACCTCCTCTGGTATCTGGTTGACCATGCGGGCCTCGTCCTGGCGCGCAGCCAGCTGCTCGAGGCCGTGTGGGGCTACGACTACTTCGGCGAGACGAGGACGGTCGACGTCCATGTCAGGCAACTCCGCAAGAAGCTGCCGGGCATACCGCTCGAGACGGTTTGGGGAGTCGGCTACCGGATCGGCGGCTAGCGCCATGCGGCGTCGCATCTTCTGGGGCGTCCTCCTGGCGGCCATCGTCGCACTGGTGATCGGTCTGACGGCAGGCGCCGTGATTCGCCAGCAGCAGGTTGCGGCGAACCGCGCTGAGCTGAACCGGCAGGCTCAAGTGGCGGCCAGCCTGATCGGTGCCGAGCTGGGCCCGTCCCTGCGGGCAGACGACCGGGTTGAGATCCGCCAGATCCTGCGCCAGCTGCGACTCATCGGCGGCTACGACTATCTCGAGGCGGCCGTGGTCACCGGCGACGGGATCACGCCCGTGGTGCCGGACCCCGTGCTGCTCCCGGGAATCCGCCAAGGCGCGATCGACACCGGCGCGGTGCGTCGCCTGGATATCGACGGGACGCCGGTGTTTGCCACCGCCCGGGGAGTCGACGTGGGCCGCACCCGGCTCATCATCGCGATCGGACGCGAGGAGCCCTTGTTGTCCAGCGGGCCTTTCACCCGCCCGCTCGCCATCGGCCTCGTCGTCGGGGTCCTGCTCGCCCTGGCGGTGTCCGCGCTCGTGTCGCGGCGGCTCGGCAGGCGGCTCGCCGGCCTCGAGGAAGCGGCCGTCAACCTGGCCGACGGTGACTTCACTGCTCGCGCCCCGGTGGAGGGCACCGACGGGGTCGCCGAGCTGAGCTCGACATTCAATTACATGGCTCTGAGCCTGCAGCAGGCCCAGAGCCGCGAGCGAGACTTCCTGATGAGCGTGGGACATGATCTGAGGACACCGCTCACGACGATCAGGGGATACGCCGAGGCTCTCGATGCCGGCGTCATCGAAGCCGACGACTTTGCCCGGGTCGCCGAGGTCCTGCAGCGCCAAACCGACCGGCTCAGCCGGCTGGTCGAAGACCTCATGCTCCTGGCACGGCTCGAAGCCCGCGAGTTCAGCTTGCGCTCCGAGCCGGTCGACCTGGCGGCCCATATCGAAGAGCTCACTGCGGAGCACCGGGTGCGCGCCGAGAAGCTCGGGGTCGGGTTCGAGGCGCATATCCTCGACGTCGGCACGGTTGACATCGATCCCGATCGGGTAGCCCAGGTGCTCGGCAACCTGGTCGACAATGCCCTCCGCTACACGCCCGAGCGAGGATCGGTCGTTCTCACCATGAGCGGTGACGGCCCCAACGTGATCTTCGAGATCGCCGACACAGGCCCGGGAATCGACGAGGAGGACATCCCCCGCGTCTTCGAGCGTCTCTACGTGGCGCAACGGTACCGTCCCGTGCGGCCCGAGGGCAGCGGCCTGGGCCTCCCGATCGTGAAAGAGCTCGTCGAGGCCATGCATGGCAGCGTCGACGTCACCAGCAGGCCCGGGCACGGCACGACGGTACGAGTGACGCTGCCGGTTTCTCTTGGCGTGTGATACGGCGGCATCTAGCCTTGCGCCGATGAAATCTACCCTTTCGGCAACGAGGCTCCTCATCCTGGTGGCTGCGATCATCGCGGCCACGGCGTTACTGGTCGGCTGTTCCGGCTCCACGGAGGGCCTGCTGGGACAGGAGCTCTACAACAAGAGCTGCGAGCTATGCCACGGTGCCGATGGACGGCGCGGTACCCCGATCGGAGCCGGTTCGCCGGCCGTCGAACTGAGCGACGAACAAATCCGGGGGGCCATCACGGTCGGCCCGGGGACGATGCCCGGCTTCCCTCGATTCAGCCCGGAGCAGCTCGACAGCCTCGTCACCCTCGTCCGCGATCTCCAGGCGGGTAATGCCGGCGACGGATGACGGCTCCGGAGCCCGGTACGATTCCCGTCCTCGTGCTCGAACAGATACTCACAACGGCTCACAAGCGCGCTGCGTCCCTGCAGCTCCGCCTGGCCGACCTGCGCGCCGCCGCCGCCTCTGCACCGGCGGGCCGCGGCTTTGGTGCCGCCCTGGGCCAACCCGGCCTGCAGGTGATCGCCGAAATCAAACGGAGGTCGCCATCGGCAGGCGATATCGCCGCTGAGCTCGATCCGGTCGAGCAGGCCCTCCGCTACGCGTCCGGGGGAGCGGCGGCGATCTCGGTACTCACCGAGCCCACCTTTTTCGGAGGTGCTCTCGACGATCTGACGGCGGTGCGGATGGCCGTTGATCTGCCGGTGCTCCGCAAAGACTTCATTGTGGACGGCGCCCAGATATACGAGGCCAAAGCCGCCGGGGCCGATGCCATCCTGCTCATCGTGGCCGCCCTGGATGAGGCCGTGCTTGGCGATCTACTGGCCACGGCGGCGGAGGTGGGTGTTGATGCTCTCGTCGAGGCGCACGACAGAGCCGAACTGGATGTGGCGAATCGGTGCCGGGCCACGATCGTGGGCGTCAACAACCGTGATCTGGGCACATTCACCACAGACTTGACTACGGCCGAGGCGCTGGCGCCGGCGGTGGCTGCCGCGACCAAGGTCGCCGAATCGGGGGTCGCGTCGGCGGCCGCGGCCGCCAGAATGGCCGCCGCCGGCTATGACGCCATTCTGGTTGGAGAGGCCTTGGTGCGCAGCCGGGATCCGGCGGCTTTCGTTGCCGAACTGCGCGCCGCGGGCCACCCGTCACCATGACCACCTGGGTGAAGGTGTGCGGCCTCACCCGGCCCGCCGACGTAGAAGCGGCGGTCGAGGCGGGGGCCGATGCGATCGGGTTGGTGCTCATCGACCGCTCGCGTCGTCGAATCGGCCCGGTGCAGGCCGGCGAGTTGGCGACGATTGCCCGGGGGCGCGTCGAGGTCGTGGTGCTGGTCGAAGGTACGCCACGCGATGCCGTGTCCCTCGCCGGGCGGATCGGGGCCGATTCCGTTCAGCCGTACGGCCCGGAGGCCGTGGCGATCGCCGCGGCAGCCATGGATGACGGATTGGGGGCGCTGCTGCCGATACCCGTGACGTCCGACGCGCCCGTAGATGTGTCGCATGTCCCCGAGGGAGCGCATCCACTTCTCGACACGGCGACTGCCGCCGGCAGCGGTGGCAGCGGCCGATCATTCGACTGGGGGATCGCCCGGGGAGTTTCGTCGGCGATCGTCGCCGGCGGCCTCGATCCCGACAACGTTGCGGAAGCGATTGCGGCTGCGCGTCCGTGGGGGGTTGATGCCTCGAGCGGACTGGAGGCAGCTGCCGGGGTGAAGGACCACGGTAAAGTGACCGCCTTCGTCGAGGCCGCCAAGTCGGTCGAGGAGTAGTCGTGCCGATCGAATTCCCCCCCGACGCCCGCGGTCGTTTTGGCTCCTATGGAGGCAGGTTCGCCCCCGAGACTCTGATGCCGGCTCTCTTCGAGCTCGAACAGGCCTTCTACGCGGCGGCGGCCGACCCGGATTTCACGGCACAGCTGAACGACCTCCTCGTCAATTACGTCGGTCGGCCGACACCGGTGTTCCGGGCCAACCGCCTGTCCGAGAGACTCGGTATCGACCTCTGGTTCAAGCGCGAGGACCTGGCGCACACCGGGGCCCACAAGGTCAACAACACCATAGGTCAGGCGCTGCTGGCCGCCCGGATGGGCAAGCCGCGAGTCATTGCCGAGACCGGCGCCGGACAGCACGGTGTCGCCACTGCCACCGCGTGTGCCCTCCTCGGCCTGGAGTGTGTTGTCTATATGGGTGCCAAAGACGTCGAACGGCAGTCCCTCAACGTATATCGGATGCAACTCATGGGCGCTGAGGTCGTCAGCGTCGAGAAGGGGGCAGCCACCTTGAAGGACGCCGTCTCCGAGGCAATGCGCGATTGGGTCGGCTCGGTCGAGAACACCCACTACATAATCGGCTCCGTCGTCGGGCCGCATCCGTTCCCACTCATCGTCAGAGAGTTCCAGAAGGTGATCGGCGAGGAGCTGCAAAGTCAGCTGGATGGATCTCCGGGCCGGCCTCGTCCGGACGTGATCGTCGCCTGTGTCGGTGGCGGTTCCAACTCGATGGGCATCTTTCACCCATACCGGGATGCCGGAATCGACCTGGTCGGAGTCGAAGCAGCCGGGTACGGTCTCGAGACCGGCGCCCACGGCGCATCTCTGGTCGCCGGCTCGCCGGGGGTGATCCACGGATCGCTCACCTACATGCTCCAGGATGAGCAAGGGCAAGTCATCGAGGCGCACTCGATCAGCGCCGGGCTCGACTATCCCGGTGTT
The DNA here is from genome assembly GCA_947258635.1 of uncultured Acidimicrobiaceae bacterium. Classification (GTDB taxonomy): domain Bacteria; phylum Actinomycetota; class Acidimicrobiia; order Spongiisociales; family UBA5794; genus JAHEJX01. The sequence goes on along the minus strand of CAMYJM010000191.1, from coordinate 1,059 downwards.
GGACCGGAGCACGCCCTCTACCGGGACACGGGGATCGCCCGTTATGTGGCGGTGACCGACGACGACGCGCTGGCCGCCCTCCGTCTCATGAGCGCCGCTGAAGGGATCATTCCGGCACTCGAATCGGCCCACGGCCTTGCCTGGATCGTTGCGGCGGCTCCGCAGCTCGCGGGGAAGACCGTCGTGCTCAACCTGTCGGGTCGCGGCGACAAGGACGTCCAGCAGATCGAGAAGTTCAATGGCTGAGCGGATGCGGAATATGATCGCGGCGGCGCGGGCGGAGAACCGGGCGGCTCTAATGCCTTTCATGACGTCGGGACTGCCCGATCCGACGGCAGCTCTCGACATGTTCATCGCGATGGCGGAGTCAGGAGCCGACGGCTTCGAGGTTGGGATTCCCTATTCCGACCCTCTCATGGACGGACCAACGATCCATGAAGCAGGCCTGCGGGCCCTCGCCAAAGGAGCCACTCCGTATTCGAGCCTCCAGCTCGTCGAGCGGGTGGTCGCCACGACCGGCAAGCCGGCGGTCGTGATGACCTACGTCAACCCGGTGCTGGCCATCGGACCGGCCCGATTCGCCGAGCACGTCGCCGCCGCTGGTGGATCCGGCCTGATCATCGCCGATCTTCCTGCCGACGAATCCGACGAAATCGCCGCCGCCTGCCGGGCAGCCGGTATCGGTCTCGTGCTGTTCGTGGCGCCCACTACGGATGATGTTCGGCTGGCCGAAGTCGTCGCCCGGGATCCGCTCTTCGTATATGGCGTTGCCCAGCTCGGGGTCACCGGTCGCCGGGATCACGCTTCGAGCCGGGCGGCGGCCCTGGCGGCGCGGATTCGAGCGTCCAGCGACGTGCCCGTCGTTCTCGGAGTGGGGATCTCGACGCCCGCCGCGGCGCACGAGGCTGCGCTCGTGAGTGACGGCGTCATCGTCGGCTCGGCGTTGGTGCGCCGCGTTCTCGATGCCCCGGAGCCCAAGGCAGCCGCGCGTGATCTCGCCGCGGCCGTGGCGGATCTGGCGGCAGCCGTCCGGCATTGAGCGCTCATCGATGATGGGCT
>CAMYJM010000190.1 GCA_947258635.1 uncultured Acidimicrobiaceae bacterium | reverse complement strand
GGATCATGTCGCAGCGCGAAGGGGTGCCGGGCCGGAAGCACGCTGTAGTGCTAGTAGCGCGGGGGGAGTCACTGGCCGTGCACGAGAAGGCGGCTCGTGACTCCGAGGTGGTCTATCGCTATGGACACAGCTCCCGCCGGATAGACGTGGTCGGCCGCCGCCGGCTCCTGGATGGCGTGGAATGGTTGCCCGTATCGACACCCGTTGGCCGGGGCTGGGTCGAATCGCAGTACCTCACCGAAGACGTCGCCAGAGCCACCTTCGAGGCCGATCTCGTAGAGCGGGACATCATTCGCGAGCTGCGGCGCAAGCTGAAAGGGGGGGCCCCGATCTCGTCCTCGCCGCGGGGAGTCGTCGACCCGGAGGGCTTCAGCCGGGATCGCGAGCGGCGCCAGCTGGGTGGCAATGCCACCGCACACCTCGCAGCCTTGCTCGACGATTGGCGGGCATCGTTCTACGTCGACAGGACGGCCTCGCTCACGGCGCTGCGGCCACCGCAGCTCCGCAATCTGCACTGGGTCTCGCTCGAGGCGCCGGGGCTCGACCCGTGGCAGCTCTTTTTCGAGTACAGCGACGGCCATCCCTATCCGGTGGCCGCTCTAGCGGAGAACGTCGCCGTCCCCGTCTAGCTCCGCTATCGCCGGACCGGCGACTCTGCTGGAATGGCGCCGGCGCCGAAATGCCCGGGCGCCGCGCACGCACCAACCGGGAGGGATTCCATGGCCGACAGAGCAGCGATCGTCACTGCGTCGGGACGGGGGATCGGCGCAGCCGTGGCCCGTCGGCTCGCCGCCGACGGCTACCGGCTCGCGCTGATGTCGCCGTCCGGCGCCTCCGCGGCCCTCGCCACCGAGCTTGGCGGATTCGGGCTCACCGGATCGGTCACCGAGGTGGAAGACCTGGAGACTCTCGTAGCGGCCACGATGGAGCGCTACGGTCGGGTCGACGCCGTGTTGAACCACACCGGGCATCCCCCGAAGGGGCCTCTGTTGGAGATCTCCGACGAGGATTGGCACCGCGGACTCGATCTCGTCATGCTCAACGTGGTCCGGATGGCGCGCCTCGTGACACCGATCATGGTCGCCCAGGGGGGCGGCGCCATCGTCAACATCTCCACGTTCGCGATCTTCGAGCCGTCGCCGGTGTTCCCGGTGTCCGCCGCACTGCGCGCCGCCCTGGCGGCGTTCACGAAGCTGTACGCCGATGAGTACGCCGCGGCAGGAATTCGCATGAACAACCTCCTGCCCGGGTACACCGACAGCCTGCCCGAGACGGAAGAGCGCCGCGCCGCAATTCCCATGGGGCGCTACGGGACCGTCGCCGAGATCGCCGCCACGGCAGCGTTCCTCCTGTCGGAAGATGCCGGCTACATCACGGGCCAGAACCTCCGAGTCGACGGCGGATTGACGCGATCCGTCTAAGGTGCCGCAATCGCGACCACGCGACTGTTCGCTACCGCAGTCGCGGCGACGGGAGGCTGGCACGATGACGACCCTTATCGACAAAGACCGGTTGGCCCAGCTCATGGCGGACCCGCATGTGAAAGTGGTCGACGCCCGCCCAATTGCCGCCTTCAACGGGTGGCAGCTCAACGGCGAGAGTCGCGGCGGTCACATTCCCGGCGCCATCGCGTTCCCCGCCCATTGGGCAGAGCACGCCGATGACGCCGGACTGAAGACCATGCTGATCTCGAAGAAGCTGACACCCGGCCACAAGATCGTCCTGTACGGCGATGGGGCGGCTTCCGGGGGAGCGCAAACCGAGCGACTCGCTCGTCGCCTCGGCGAGATCGGATATCACGACCTCGTCACGTACGGAGCAGGCTTCCCCGAATGGGCGGCCGCCGCCGATCTCGAGGTCGCCTCGCTGCCGCGGTACGAGCAACTCGTCCCCCCGGGGTGGCTCCACGATCTCCTCGACGGTCGGCCGGTACCGGCGGAGCCCGCCGGCGAGTATGTCGTGTGCCACGTGAACTACGAGGTGCCGGCCGAATATCAGGAGAGTCACCTCCCCGGCGCCCTGCACCTCGACACGAACACGTTGGAGTCACCGCGCGATTGGGACCGGCGATCTCCTCGAGCGCTCGAGGCAGCGCTGCTCGAGTTGGGTATCACGTGTGAGACCACGGTGATTCTCTACGGCCGGGACAGCGTGGCGGACCCCGCCGAACAGAAGCCCGGGAGAATGGCGGGCCAGATCGCGGCCACCCGGGCCGCCGCCATCCTCATGTACGCCGGGGTGCGTGACGTCCGACTGCTCGACGGCGGCTACAACGCTTGGACTGCGGCCGGCTATCCCGTCGAGGCAATCGAAAGGCAGCCGACTCCGGCCACGGCGTTCGGAGCGTCGATCCCCTCCAATCCGCGGTTCTTCGTCGATCTCGCTGGGGCGCAGGAGCTCCTGGCGGCCGACGACGGCGTACTGGTGAGTATCCGCAGCCTGCCGGAGTACCTCGGCGAGACCAGCGGCTACAACTACATCTCGGAAACGGGCGACATCCCCGGCGCCGTGTGGGGCAACTGCGGCACCAACGCCTACGACATGCAGTATTACCGCAACGTCGACAACACCATGAAGGATTACGAGGAGATCGCCGCAGTCTGGGAGGAGATCGGAATCACTCCCGACAAGCGGGTCGCTTTCTACTGCGGCACCGGTTGGCGCGCCAGCGAGACCTTGCTGTGTGCCTACCTGATGGGATGGCCTCGCGTCGCCGTATACGACGGTGGGTGGTTCGAGTGGTCACGTACCGTCGGTGTGCCCGCAAGGCATTCCCCGACCGGCCTGTAGTGCTCTAGCCGGGACCGAGGGCAGTTGCCGTAGAGCTTCCGCTAGGTTCAAGCCGGAGCGAAAGGACGGCTGGTGAAGTCGCAGTACCGAGTGGTGGTCATCGGCGGCGGCGTCGTCGGGGCCAGCGTCCTCTATCACCTCGCCAAGGCGGGCTGGTCGGATGTCGCCATCGTGGAGCGTGAGGTGTTGACCGCGGGCTCGAGCTGGCACGCCGCCGGAGGGTTTCACGCCCTCAACGCCGATCCCAACATCGCCGCTCTCCAGGCCTACACCATCGACCTGCTGGCGGATATCGAGCAGGAGTCAGGCCAGGACGTGGGCCTGCACATGACGGGTGGGATCTCCGTGGCCTCGGCTCCGGCGAGGTGGGAGTGGCTGCAATCGACCTACCGCGTCTTCCAGACGATGGGGATCGAAGACGTGCGGCTCATCGGGCCCGACGAGATCGAGGAGCGTTGCCCGATCATCAGCGTCGCCGGGGTTCTCGGCGGGCTGTGGGCCGATCGTCATGGCTACATCGACCCGTCGGCGGTCGTTCATGCCTACGCCAAGGCGGCGCGCCTGCGCGGTGCCCACGTCATCGAGCACAACCGGGTCGTCGAGCTCACCCCCCGCAGTGACGGCTCCTGGGATGTGGTCACGGAGCAGGGAACGATCGTTGCCGAACATGTAGTCAACGCCGCCGGGCTGTGGGCCAAGCAGGTGGGCCGGATGGTCGGTGTCGAGCTTCCGGTGTCGCCTCTCGAACACCACTTTCTGATCACCGAGTCGATCCCCGAGCTGGAGGCGCTCGACTTCGAGATACCGATGATCGTCGACCTCGAAGGGTTCACCTACACCCGCCAGGAGCTGAAGGGCCTGCTAGTCGGGATCTACGAGCTCGATCACAAGCACTGGCACATGGACGGAGCCCCCTGGGACTACGGCGTGGAACTGATCCCGCCGGATGTGGATCGGATCTCGGACGAGCTGACGTTTGCGATGTCCCGCTACCCGGTGCTCGAGGAAGTCGGCATCAAGAGCTGGGTGAATGGGGCGTTTACATTCTCGCCGGATGGCAACCCCCTCGTGGGACCGGTGCCCGGGCTGCGCAACTACTGGTCGGCATGTGCCGTCATGGCCGGCTTCCTCCAGGGCGGCGGAGTGGGCAAGGCGCTGGCGGAGTGGATAATCGACGGCGAGCCGCAAGAGGATGTCTACGGCATGGACGTGGCCCGCTTCGGGCCCTATGCGGAGAACCGCGAGTACATCCGCCAAACCACGGGGCAGTTCTACTCACGCCGCTTCGTGATGACATACCCCAACGAACAGCTGTGGGGCGGCCGCCCGCTCCGCATGGCGCCCGCCTACGACGCGATGACCGCCGCCGGCGCCCACTGGGGCGTGTCGTGGGGCCTGGAAGCGCCGCTGTACTTCGCCCCCGACGGATTTGTCGAAGAGCCGACGCTGCGCCGCTCCAATGCGTTCGACATCGTGGGCCAGGAGTGCCGCCGGGTGCGGTCTGGTGTTGGCATCCTCGACATCTCCAGTTTCTCGCGGTACGAAATCACCGGGCCCAATGCCGCAGCCTGGCTCGACCGGCTGATCGCAAGCCGGCTGCCCGCTCCCGGCCGGATCCGGCTCGCCGCCATGCTCGGCCACGACGGCCGCCTCAAAGGCGACCTGACCTTGCTCAACTGGGGTGACGGCACCTGGTGGCTTATGGGCTCGTACTACCTGCGCGCCTGGCACATGCGCTGGCTCAACGACCATCTGAGCGACGGGGTGATGGTGCGCGATATCAGCGACGGCGTTGTCGGCTTCTCGTTGTCCGGTCCGAATTCGTCCGAGCTGCTGGCCCGGGTGACGGCGGACGACGTGTCGGCCCTTGGATTCATGTCCTGTGCCGCGATCGATGTTGGCTTGATGCGCGCCAAGGTGGGTCGCATCTCGGTCACCGGTGAGCTGGGGTATGAGATCAACTGCACGGCGGCCGAGCACGTGGCGCTGCGGACTCTCCTGGTCGAGGCCGGAGCGAACCTCGGTGCCATCGAGTACGGCTACAAAGCGCTGGTGTCGTTACGTCTCGAGAAGAGCTATGTCATCTGGTCGAAAGAGTTCAAACAGGAGTACACCCCGGCCATGACCGGAATGGATCGCTGGATCGACTGGTCGAAGGCAGACTTCATCGGAGCAGAAGCAGCACGGCGCGAGCGGGACTCCGGCGGTGCGAAACGCCGCCACGTGACGCTCGAAGTGGATGCCGTCGACGCCGACGCCTCGGGGTACGAGCCGCTGTGGGCCGAGGGGCGTCGGGTCGGCTACATAACCTCGGGTGACTACGGTCACACCGTCGGCAAGAGTCTGGCGATGGCGCTCGTCGACCGTGACTACTCATCCGAGGGCGCCGAATTGACTACTCACATCGTCGGCGTGGAGCGGCCGGCAAGAGTCATTGCGCCGTCGCCGTACGACCCGAGCGGCGCCGTGCCGCGGATGTGATGGGAGTGCGAACGTGGATCCTCTGAGTATTCTCTTTACGCGCTCTGCGTCACCTTGCTATACTGCTGCAAAGTGGCTTAGGGGGCTAGGTAGATGGGCTCAGGTAGGCCCCGTTCACGCGGGGGAAGTGGCTATAGAGGCAGGCAAATGAGAGAAGCGCCCGAGAGGGGGGCTTCGGTAGTCGAGTTCGCCATCGTCCTCCCGATTCTGATGGCGCTCCTGTTCGGCATAGTCACCGGGGGCCTGGCCCTCAACAGCAAGAACTCGCTGAACAACGCCGCCCGCGAGGCGGCTCGATACGGAGCAACCCTCCCGGTCGACCCGACGATGTCCGCCTGGCTGGACGACGTAGCCGATGTGGCCATTCGGTCGGCCACGGGTGATCTCGACAACGGTGTGCCCGGGCGCACCGTTTGCGTCGCCTACGTGTATCCGGACGGCACTGTGAGCACCGATCAGACCGCGGCCGTCAACATCGACGCCGCCGGGGTGCGCACCTATTCGGGCGGTACCTGCTTTGGAGACGGCCGCCCCAAC
>CAMYJM010000189.1:5896-16044 GCA_947258635.1 uncultured Acidimicrobiaceae bacterium | reverse complement strand
ATCCAGCCGGCTCGGGCTGCGCGCCGAGCTGATGCACGCGGCCCTCAGAGAGGGTCGTCTCACGAGAATCGGCGAGGACCTGGTCTACCTCTCGGACCAGCTAGACGAGGTGACCACCCGGCTGACCGAGCTTCCTGCGGAGTTCACCGTCGCCGACTTCCGCGACGCTATGGGAATCAGCCGGCGCCATGCGGTACCCCTGCTCGAGTGGCTCGACGCCGCGGGATGGACGTCACGGCGCGGTGACGTCAGGATCCTCAGGCGGTCGACACCGCCATGACCTGACGGCGCTCCGCCTCGGTGAGCCCTCCCCAGATGCCGTAGGGCTCTTTGATCTCGGCGGCGTATTCCAGACATGGCAGCTTCACCGGACAGATCTGACAGATCGACTTGGCCCGGGCTTCACGCTTCTCGCGCTCGTCCTTTCTCTCCGATGTGCTCGGGGGAAAGAAGAGATGGGAGTGATTTCCACTGCAGAGGGCAATCGGCTGCCAGGTCCTATCGAGTGCGATCACAGGGGGGTCCTCCTCAGAGCAGAAATCGCGGGGCGATAGCGGAAGCTAGCCGCGATCTTTCGCTGAGACCAGGGAAAAGATGGGAAAAACCGCTAGCTATTCGCGAACACCCGAGGATGGGTCACTCCGGAGGGCCGACCTCGAGCAGAATACCGTTCACTTCGAAGACCTGAACCGGGTCTCCGGGCTGCAAACCGCCGGCGCGATGCGACCGGGCCCGCCACCGGGCACCGTCGACGACCACAACCCCCTCCGGGTCAAAGTCGGTCTCGGCCGTGCCCAGCTTGCCGACGAGATACTCCCGTCCGATCGTGAGCGTCGAGAAACGGGAGCGCACGACGGTCGTCAGCGCGAACCCGTAGAAGAGGGCGATGCCGAGGACGGTGAGGAGAACGCCCCACCATGCCGGCGTGTATTGCGGGGCGGCGCTCGTGTACAGGAAACCGCCCGCTACCAAGGCGAAGGTCCCTCCGATGCTGGGCAGCCCGAGTGCATTGCGCGAGAAGTCCCACGTGTAGAGGAGCAAGCCGAGAAACGTCAGGGCAACGCCGAGCCAGTTCATCGGAAGAGTCGCCCAGCCGTAGCCGGCGAGCCAGAGGCTGAGGGCGGCCACGGCAGCGGCGACGCCGACGCCGGCTGCAAAGAACTCGAAGGTCGCTATGGCGATACCGGCCAGGAGGAAGAAGAAGGCCGCCTCGGGACGGCTCGCCAACCGAAGGAATCGGGTGAAGAGGCCGGGTTTGACGAAACGCACTTCGACCGAAGGCACGATGATCGTCGACCCATCCTCGGCCTGCACCCGCCGGGCCGTCTCCACGGTGGACGCACCGACAGTGCGGCCGTCCAAGGCCGCGATGAACTGTCCGATGGTCGGCACCACTTCGTCGACCAGCGGGGTGGTGGCGCCCTCCTCCACCAGGAGTGATTCCGCTATGGCGTTCCCGGCGACCCGCACCGCATCGGCAGCCGCGACGCCGGGGACGTCGGCGCCGATGACGACGGGCTCGAGGTAGCCGACCCGCGTCCCCGGAGCCGCGCCGGTCACATCAGCCGAGAGCAGGAGCTGGGCGGCCCCTCCGTAGGCAACGGCTCCTGCGGGACCCACCCAAACGGCGATCGGGGTCGTGCTGGCGGCGACGGCCTCGTAGAGTCGCGCCGGATCACCCGAGGAGATGCCCGCATTGTTCATCTGGATCACGACGAGCTGGGCGTCGGCGGTGGCCACCGCGTCGGTGAGGAAATCGAGCGCACGTTGATCGAGCGGACCGCGGACGTCGGCCACCACCACGGGCCCGCCCGCGACCTCCTGGCGGCCGGCCGCGGGAGCCGCCAGGGCGAGAAGGGCAGCAGCAGCCAAAGCAAAGGAAAGGAGGCGTCGCATTGGTAGTGATGTTATCCCCTCGGAGGGAGCCGCCATCTGTGCCGGCAGAACCGACCCAACTCGACGCGAGTATCCTGCTCGCCATGACCCGAGTACTGGTGGTAGCCGACGAGGCATGGGCTCGCAACGACGTCCACGCCGCCCTCACCTCACCGACATTCGAACTCGTCGATCACGAGGATCCGGCGACGGCAGCCGGAATCGCGGCCGAGCGCGAGGTCGACGCTGTCGTCGTCGACCTCCAGGTCAGCTCGATGGGGGGAATGGCCGTCGCCCGCTCCGTGCGCGAAAACGCGACCGTTCGAGGCGCCCAGCCGATCCCCGTCGTGCTTCTGCTCGATCGGGCAGCCGACGAATTCCTGGCCGGCCGCTCCGGGGCCGCCGGTTGGGTCGTCAAACCATTCACCGCCCAGCAGCTGCGTGGGGTCCTCGACGGCGCCCTGGCACGACCGGTCGAGTGACCCGACCGCGGCCGGCACGGCCCCGCTAGTGAGCTCCACCGACGTTGTCTACCTGATCATCCTGGGCTTCGCTGCGCTCGCCTCAGGCTTCTTCTCCGGTTCCGAGACCGCACTCATCGGAATCGGCAAGGAGCGGGTCCACCAACTGACGGAGAATGGCAGGCGCGGCCAGCGGGTTCAGCAACTGGTCGCCGACCCGGATCGGCTGCTCAGCACGTTGCTGGTCGCCAACAACCTGGTGAACATCCTTGGCGCCGCCGTCGCGACCACCCTCTTCATCGACCTCATTGGCCACGAGTGGGGCCCGTGGGTGGCGACCATCGTCGTGACTGCCGTCGTCCTCGTCGTCGGCGAAATCACCCCAAAGAGCCTCGCCACGCGCTACCCGGAGCGCTTTTCGCTGGCGGTAGCGCCCGCAATCTGGCAACTGTCGCGCATCCTCGGGCCGGTAGCCCGGCTGTTCACGGCTATCACCCGCGCCCTCTTCCGTCTATTCCGCCTGCCGGCGCGTAGCGATGTCGCCGCGGTGACCGAGGCGGACGTGCGTGCGCTCGTCCAGTTGGGCCACGAGGAAGGCGAGATCGAGGCCGTCGAGCGAGAGATCATCCATGCGCTATTCGATCTCGCCGACCGCCCCGTTCGTGAGGTGATGACCCCCCGAGTCGACGTGATCTCTCTGACTGAGCCGGTCTCGGCAGCCGATGCCCGGGCGGCGGTGGCGGTTTCCGGCCATTCCCGCTACCCGGTCGTCGCCGGGGACCTCGACGAGCTGCATGGCATGCTCTACGTCAAAGACCTCCTTCAGATCGATCCCGATGCCGGGGCGAACGAGGTGCGGTCGATCCTCCGGCGGCCCAACTACGTCCCGGAGTCGCGCTCCGTGCTGAGCGTGATCCAGCTGATGCGCCGTGAGAGGTTCCAGCTGGCCGTCGTCATGGACGAGCATGGCGGTGTTGAGGGTTTGGTAACGATCAAGGACCTCGTTTCCGAGCTGATTGGAGAGCTGCAAGACGAGTTCGACCCCGGCGCGCCCTCCGTCGTCAAGATTGGGCCCCAGAGCTGGATGGCAGACGGCCGGCTCGACATCGAGGACGTCCAGGCGGCGATCGAGGTTGTTTTCGAGGCAGGCCCCTACTCGACCATCGGTGGCCTCTACCTCGCCTTGGCCGGCCGCATCCCGGATGAGGGCGATCGCATCAAGGTCGACAGAGTGCAGCTCACCGTGCTCCAGATGGACCGTAACCGGATCGACAAGCTCCGGATTGAGGTTCTGCCCCGGGGCGGTATCATCTAGCTCCCCGGTATCATCTAGCTCCCGATCGGGACGTGGCGCAGCTTGGTAGCGCGCATCGTTCGGGACGATGAGGTCGCCGGTTCAAATCCGGCCGTCCCGACTAAAGGCGGTTTCGCGCGAATCAGGATTCGAGCGAGGCGCTCAGCGGCGCCGGCGCGCCGCTCCATGAGAGTGTGGCCCCCGGCCACCCTCGTTCCCGGAATGCAACGCGCGTGTCGCGGCATTTCGACATTCCCAGTCCCTCTCTTCCCTGAACCCTGATGAAACCCCTGATGCGTTGGAAGGGTCATGATCGGGAACGCTGGTTTTGCGTTATACGTTGTACGAAATACGCACGTTGTGCGTCGCGGACGGTACCTTGGGGTTGTACTTCTCTCGATGCACTTTGCGCCTTGAGTTAGCGTGGTAACGGACCGAGAATGGACATATGAAAGCCACTGCCACCATCTCCATACCGCGGCCGGTCGATGAGGTGTTCGACTTCGTAACGACCGTCGAGAACATGCCGCGCTGGGTCAGCGGGGTATCGGGGGCGCGCATGGTCTCGAAGGCAATGGAGAAGGGCGCTCGCTACGTGATCGACTACGTCATGGGCTGGCGCCGCTCGGAGGTCGAGATCGAGGTCATCGACTACGAGCGCCCCAGGCTGTTCGCGGCACGATCGAGTCGAGGACCATTCGACTACGAGGGACGGATGGAGCTCTTCAGCGACGGGACCACCACCTCGATCACGAACATCATCGAGGACTCTCCCGACAGCTTGGCAAGCACCATTGCCTCTGCGCTTTTTGGGCCACTTCTCCGGCCGGCCTATCGTCGCCGCCTCCAGAAGGAGCTCGAAGAGCTGCGTAAGGCCATCGGCGCCGGGCACCCCGCCCAGGCCTGATCCGCCGGAGGCCGGCTCACCGGGCCTAGCTGCGACCTCCGGTCGGCACCGCCAAGCCCCAACGGCGGAGAACCACACCGATCAGGATCCCTACGGCGGCGCCCGGCAGGAATTTCAACCCCTCCAACGCCAGCTCGAGCGCGAGCATGTAACCGGTCGGCTTCGCAGCACTCTCGATCACCAGAGGCAGAAGAAGCCCTAGCATCGCCACCGCCAGCCACACCAGGGCCAGGAAGAACATCCCGGCCGTGACGAGGGCCCCGATAGACCCGGCTATCAGGCTCCGGGTTGGGAACTTCGTCAGAATCAACGGCGCCGCCGTCCAGATCAGGCCGGTCGCCGGGAACAGCACAGTCCAGGACGCATCCCGCTGGAGTGCCAGGAAAGCCGCGGCAATCGCGACCCAGAGCGCAATGAGAATCAGCGAGTTCGTCAGGGTTTCTCTGGACTGCATGAGCTCAGTATCGGGGTCGGCAAGCCGGCAGGCGATGGGGGATGTCCCCGATTCGGCTCTGGTGGTGGCGCCGCCCGGCAGCCGTGAGCCGCTAGCGGACGCGTGAGCGAGTCGGAATGACGAGGGTCATGGTGGCCCCGGTCCCCGGGCCTTCGCTGGACGCGGTGAGATCCCCGCCATGATGTCGGGCGATGGTCCGCGCGATGTTCAAGCCAATCCCGGTGCCGCTGGCATTGGCGTCGAGGCGGGTGAAACGGTCGAAGATCGTTTCGAGCTGGTCGGGCGGAATCCCGCCGCCGCTATCGACGACCGTAAGGCGAGCTTGCCCGGAGGCGAAGCCGCCGGTGATCGCGACGGCGCCACCGCCCGGCGTATGGGTCAGGGCATTTCCGACGATGTTGATGAGCGCCTGGGTCAGCCGATCATCGTCAGGCGACGGTCTGCGCAATGGCACCGAGGTCGATTTCTGCGAGCTGCAGGTCGAGGGCCCCCTCCTGGGCCTGTGAAAGCAGCGACAGGTCGGCGGTCAGCCTCTGCAGCCGGTGGGCTTCGGCAGCAATGGTGGAGTACGTGTCGGTGTTGGCAGGAAGCACACCATCGATGAGGCCCTCCATGTAGCCCTCGATGGTCGCCAGCGGGTTGCGCAGCTCATGGGCGAGGTCCGAGACCAGCCGCCCCCTGGTTCGTTCAGTTGACGCCAATTCGGCACCGAGCATGTTGATCGATCGGGCGAGGTCGGCAAGCTCGGCCTCGGCCGGTTCAGGGATGTGATGCCCGTAGTCGCCTGCCGCGAGTCGACCGGTGGCGACCTGCATGGCGCTCAGGCCGCGCAGGATCCGGCGAGTGATCCATGCGGCTAGGACGATCGCCAGGAGTATTCCCACGATGGCCGAAATCGTCAGCGCCAGCGTGAGGCTGTCGTCGTAGGAGTTGGTGATGCTCGTGGGGATCTCCAATACGACGTCGGCAGTATCGCCGGCGGCGGCCGGCGCGGCTCCCGCTGGGGCTCCGGCGGCGCCTCCGAGGCCTTCGACACCGCTACCGATGCCACCGGTACTCCCGACACCACCACTGCCACCAACACCGCCGGTTGGGTCGGTGCTGCCGACCGCTCCCGAGCCGCCACTACCGGACGTTCCATCAAGACCGCCGGTTCCGCCCGCCCCGTCGGCCCCGCCACCGCCACCAGTGCTGCCAACACCGGGACTCCCGCCGGGAGCACCACTGCCTTCGCTGGGACCAGCACTGCCCCCGGACGGACCGCTGGTGCCAGAGCCCGGGCTGCCGGTGCCAGAGCCCGGACCGCCGGTGCCAGAGCCCGGACCGCCGGTGCCAGAGCCCGGGCCGCCGGAACCGCCACCGCCGTCGGTTCCGTCGCCCCCACCAGTGCTCCCGCCCGGCCCGCTACCACCCGGAACGCTGCCGCCCGGGCCGCCAAAGCCGCCACCTCGCGACTGGATCCGGCGTTCAAAGAACGCCGGTGTCAACAGGCGGATAGTGACGAAGCCGACTGCGGTGACAACGGTGACGAGGGCCACGTAGGTCGCGATCAGCTCGCCGCGCAATGTGCGGCGCCACTTCACAGCGGCTCCGGAAGGAATCGATAGCCCACTCCCCGAACGGTGCCGATCACGACCGGGTCGGTTGCCGAATCACCGAGCGCCTGGCGGAGGTTCCTGATATGGACATCGACGACGCGTTCGTCTCCGACGAAGTCCCATCCCCACACCGCCTCCAGAAGCTGCCTGCGGGAAAACACCCTCCCGGGCTGAGAGGCGAGTGCCGCCAGAAGGTCGAACTCGAGGGTCGTGACGTCCCTCGGGGAGCCCTCGACGGTGACGGTGCGTCGGGCGAGATCGATCGTGAGACCGGGAAACGCCAGCTCGTCATCGCCGCCACCGCGGCGCTCGCCCCGGCTGCGTCGCAAGACGGCCTTCACCCGGGCCACCAGTTCCCGGGGACTGAAAGGCTTCGTCAGATAGTCGTCGGCACCGACCGAAAGGCCGATCACCTTGTCGGCCTCTTCGGCGCGGGCCGTCAGCATTATCACGAAGACCTCGGAGAAAGTTCGGATCTGACGAAGTGCCTCAATCCCGTCCATCCCGGGCATCCGGACGTCGAGAACCACGAGGTCCGGCCGGCGACGGCGCACCGAGTCAACCGCTTCCAGCCCATCGGCTGCCTCGACAACTTCGTAGCCCTCGGCCCTGAGGTAGGAACCGACCAGCGTGCGCAGGTTCGTCTCGTCGTCGACGACCAGGATCTTCGCTGGTGGAGTCATCGCCCCGATCCTAGAAAGGATTGGGTGGGGCGCCTTCCGGGCCCCACCCAATCGCCTTAGCCGGTTGGCTCCTCCTCACCGGCCGGCGCGACCGAACTGATTGCCGGTCCCGTCGCCAGGGCCTTCATGCAACGGGCCACTGCCGTCGCCGGGCCCGGCTCCGAAGCCGCCGAAGCCCTCACCCGAGCCTTGGGTGCCATTGGGGCCGCCGGGGCCGTTGCCGAGAGGGCCCTCACCGTCACAGGCAGTCGGATCCTGCAAGCGGGCCTGCGCCCGCTCCTGAACCCGCACCTGGTCGGGGGTCTCCCCGTTCTCGCCGGCAGGGCAGCTGCCGTCACAGGTAGCCGGATCCTGGATCCGTGCCTGCTCTCGTTCCTGCTCTCGAGCCATGACCGGGGTGGTGGCGGCATCGCCGAGATCGGCGCATGGGCCATCACACGTCGTCGGATCCTGCAACCTCGCCTGACTTCGATCCTGGGTCCGAACTTGGGCGGGAGCCACCGCGCTGTCGCCAACGCCGGGACAGGTCCCGTCACATGTTGCCGGATCCTGCAACCGCACCTGATCGCGGTCCTGATCCCTGTCTTGAGCAACCGCCGCCGCCGGGGTATCACCCACCACGTCGTCTGATGCCGACTGGGCGAGGGCAGCGCCGGTGGGAACGGCCATCATTCCGGCCAGTCCCAGCGCCAGCAGAGTCTTCTTCATTGCGGACTCCTTTCGTTCTCTTGGTCCACACCACCATGAGAACAAACCCGCGTGAAGCCACGTACCGCGACTCCATGAAGTTCCGATGAAGTTAGGTGAGCAGCTCCGCGATCTGTACCGCATTGAGCGCCGCACCCCTGCGCAGGTTGTCGGCCACGGTCCACAGGCTGATACCACCCGGTTCCCCGAGGGTGGGGCGGATTCTTCCGATGAGGGCGTCATCGATGCCGGCGCTGTCGAGCGGCGTCGGCACCTTGTCGTCCCCCCACACCTTGGCGCCGGGGGCGTTGGCGAGAATCGATGTGGCCTCGGCAACATCGAGCCGGCGCGAGAAGAACATCGTGGCCGCGATCCCATGGCCCACCATGACCGGAACCCGGACACACGTCGGCTCGACGAGAATCTCCGGGGCCTCGAGGATCTTGCGGGTCTCGTTGACCAGCTTCCACTCCTCATCGGTGTAGCCCTGTTCCGTGAAGTTGCCGGCATGCGGGAGAACATTGAACCCGATCGGCCGCGAGTACACGTCGCTGCCCGGCTCCGACCAACCGCCTCCCGCCAGCAGCTCACGATCCTTGCCGAGAACCTCGATCTCGTGAGCCAGCACGTCCATGCCGGTCTGCCCCGAGCCGGAGACCGACTGGTATGACGTGGCGATCATCCGCTCCAAACCGGCCGCTTTGTGGAGCGGCCCGGCGGCCATCATCACTGTCATCGTGGTGCAGTTGGGGTTGGCGATGATCCCCTGGTGGTCGGCCGCGGCGTGGTCGTTGACGTCGGCGACAACCAGCGGCACGGCGTCGTCCATCCGGAAAGCCGAGCTGTTGTCGATCACGACGGCGCCGGCGGCGGCAAACTGCGGGGCATACTCCTTGGAACGCCCCCCGCCTGCCGAGAACAGGGCGACGTCGATGCCGGCCGGATCGGCGGTCGCCAGGTCCTCCACGGTTGCGTCTCCCCACTTGGTCGGCACTACGCGCCCTGCCGAACGGCTCGAAGCCATCAATCGCAGCTCGGAAATGGGGAACCCGCGAGAGGTGAGGATTTCGAGCATCGTGGTGCCGACCACTCCGGTGGCTCCAACTATGGCAACACGTCGACTCGACATCGTTCTACTCCTCTGCAGGGCTGGCCGGAGGCTGAAAACCGTCATGAAGCGACCTCACGGCTGCTTCCACGTCTTCGCCGCGCACGACGCAGGATATCCGGATCGGCGAGGTAGAGATCATCTCGATATTGATATTGTGATCCGACAGGATCCGGAACATCCTGCTGGCGATCCCAAGCTCGCTCTTCATCCCGGCGCCGACTAATGACACCTTGGCGATGTTGGAGTCGATGTCGACCCGCCGCGCCCCGATCTCGCCGGCAACCCGCTCCGCGATCGTGCGAGCCTTGTCGACGGAGGCCCGGGGCACAGTGAAGCTGATGTCGGTGACGCCCTCGATCGAGACGTTCTGGACGATCATGTCCACAAGCACGTCGGCACCGGCCAGCGGCTCGAAGATCTCGGCGGCCACCCCCGGCTTGTCGGGAACACCGTGGACGGTGACCTTGGCCTCCGAGCTGTCGTGGGCCACGCCCCGAACGATTGGTTCTTCCATCGTCTCCTCCTTGACCCATGTCCCCTCTCCACCGTGGAAGGAGGAGCGAACGTGAATGGGAATCTTGTAGCGGCGGCCGAACTCCACCGAGCGGGCCATCAGGACACCGGCGCCGGCGCCGGCCAGCTCCAGCATCTCCTCGAAAGACACCTCGTCGAGCTTGCGGGCATCGGGGATCATCCGAGGATCCGCCGTGAAGATGCCGTCGACATCGGTATAGATCTCGCAGACGTTGGCACCGAGGGCGGCCGCCAGGGCCACCGCGGTGGCGTCGGACCCGCCGCGACCCAGTGTGGTGACCTCCTTGGCCACCGGGTCAACACCCTGGAAGCCGGCCACGATCACCACTTTGCCTTCATCGAGTCCCTGGCGCACCCGATTGGCCCGAATATCGAGGATTTCGGCCTGTCCGTGGACAGACGTCGTGAGAATTCCGGCCTGGGAGCCCGTCAAGCTCATGGCCGGGACGCCCCGATCGTGGATTGCCATAGCGCACAATGCCATCGAGATTCGCTCGCCGGCTGTGAGCAGCATGTCCATCTCCCGCGGATACGGGTTCGCCGT
>CAMYJM010000189.1:0-5821 GCA_947258635.1 uncultured Acidimicrobiaceae bacterium | reverse complement strand
GACGACGACAACCACCTGGTTGCCCGCGTTGTACGTCTCGGTCACGCGGCCGGCAACATTCTTGATGCGGTCCGCAGTGCCGACTGAGGTTCCACCGTACTTCTGGACTATCAGTGCCATGGAGCCGATGAGTGTACCGGCCTAGCCCGGAGCCTCATCTAACCTCCCCCGGTGATTCTCATGGCTCGATCGACCAAGACGCTCGCCGCGGCGGCCGCCGGCCTGATGCTCGTCGCGGCATGCGGCGGCGGCGCCGACCCGACAACCACCACTACCGCCGCCCCAACCACAACGGCGCCCTTGGTTCCGCTGGCAACGGCCGCTCCATCGGCCGCGCCCCCGTCCGACTACGCAGGTTTCCGGGACCAGCCCACCGCATGCGGCGCCACCCAACCGCCCGAGAACCAAGCCAAGGGGTATACCGAGGCCACCGACATGCTGCTCGACCCGAACGTGAAAGTGCGCGCGACGATCACGACATCGTGCGGACCGATCGTCGTCGAGCTCGACCCCGCCATCGCACCCGAAACCGTCAACTCATTCGTTTTCCTGGCCCAGGAGGGTTATTTCGACGGATCGGTCTCCCACCGTGTCGTCCCCGGCTTCGTGATCCAGGCGGGCGACCCGACGGGCACCGGACGCGGCGGGCCGGGCTACATCATCCCCGACGAGCCCCCGGCCTCAGGCTTCGCGTATTCAACGGGGGTCCTGGCCATGGCGAACGCCGGACCGAATTCAACGGGCTCGCAGTTCTTCATAATGCTCGGCGATTCGTCGCTGCCTCCGCTGTACAACGCATTCGGTGTGGTGGTCGACGGCTTCGACACGATGACGGCAATTGCGAGCGTGCCGCTGGGCACCAGCCGGGGCGAGACAAGCGTTCCGCTCGAAAGCGTCTACATCGAGTCGATCACCATCGCCGAGGTCGATTGACGCCGCCGGGGCCGGGGTTCCTATAGTCCCGGTGACATGGCAACGACCAAGCGAGACCGACAGCGAGCCAACCGGGAGCTGCGTCAGGCTGAGCTGAAGAAGCAGCAGACCCGTGCCAAGATCAAATCTCGGACGATCCGGTGGTCCAAGATCGGCCTCGTCGTCGTCGTCCTCTTCTTCCTGTCGAACCTGATTCTCAACAGCTCTGACGACGAGCCCGTGCTGACGACCACGACCACGCTGGTCGAAACCACCGAAGCCCCCTAGCGCCGTCAGCGCCTATGGCCGTCGACCTCCATCTCCACTCCTTCTTCTCGGACGGTACCGACGATCCTGAGACGATCGTGGCAGCCGCCGCCGCAGCCGGCCTCTCGGCGATCGCCCTCACCGATCATGACAATCTCAACGGCATCCCCCGAGCCCGCGCCGCGGCCGCGGCCACCGGTATCGAGCTGATCTCGGGTGCCGAGCTGTCGGTGGCGTGGAACGGCGGACCGATGCACCTGCTCGTCTACTTTCTCGAGCCCGGGTCGGGACCCCTCCAGGACCGCTTGCACGAGATTCAGGAGAGCCGCAGCAACCGCAATGTGCGTATGGTCGACCGGCTCAACGAGCTCGGGGTGGAGATCACCTTTGAAGAAGTCTCCGCCGAAGCAGGCGGAACCGGCATCGGCCGGCCTCACTTCGCCGCGGTCCTGGTGCGCAAAGGCCACGCCGAGAGCATCAACCATGCCTTCGATCTCTACCTCGCCACCGGGCGGCCCGCCTACCTTCCCCGCGCTCGATTGGAAGCGGTCGAGGCCATCGAGCTCGCGACCCAATCGGGTGCAGTGACTTCCATCGCCCATCCGCACACCCTCGGGGTGGCGGCCGCGGACTACCGGGAAGCCTTCACCGGGCTGGCCGCGGCAGGCCTCGGTGGCATCGAGGCCCACTACGGTGAGTACCGGCCCGAGCTGCGGGCCCATCTGGCTGAGCTCTGCGTTGATCTGGGCATCGCCGCTACCGGAGGCTCCGACTACCACGGGAGCTACAAGCCGGAACTGCGAGTTGGTGTGGGGCGCGGTGACCTCGTCGTTCCCGAACGATCCCTGGAAGAGCTTGTCGCGTTGCGCGATAGCCTCCGCTGACGGTCAAGGTACCCTGCGCAGGACCGATAACTAGACAGTGATCGCCGAGTTCACAGAACGCCCATGCCGATAGCAACACCCCGATACGGCGCCCCCATTGACTACCACGACGTCCGCCGTTCGTACAACGGCGCCCGATTCATCGGCGGCCTCGTTGCGGCCGGTGCCGCAGTCCAGGCATGGATGGCATCTGCCCCTTCCACGCCCTACCTGGTGGCGGCCGCACTCACCCTCACCATCCAGGCCCTTGTCGCCCGCAGCCACGGCTCGTCGGCCGTTCCGTCGCTGGTACTCGACGCCACGCTGCTCGGAGGATTCAGCCTCATCCGAGGATTCTCCGGCGGGATCGAGGGTGCCGGCTTCGTTTACCTCGTAGTCGGTGCGCTACTGCTGACACCGCTGAAGCAGGGCGTGATCATCATCGGCTACGCGTTGCTGTGGGCCGTGCCAATCGCTCTCCTGGCACCGCTCGTGGAAACGAGCGACGAGAACTTGATCGTCGAGCTCGGCGCCATGTTCGCCGCCGCGGCGATCGTCGCCGAATTGCTGTACGCCACCGGACGAGCGCTTTTCGCCGCCGGGGAAAGGCACAGGAAAGCCCTCGATGCCGAAAAGCGCGCCGTCGAGGTGAAGGACGAGTTCGTCTCCATGGTGAGCCACGAGCTCCGTACGCCGCTCACGTCGATCGGGGGCTTCTCCGACACGCTGCGCGAAAGCTGGTCGCGGCTGCCGCCGAAGGAAGTCGATGAGTTTCTCCTGATAATGCGAGGAGAGACACAGCATTTGGCCAACCTGGTGGAGGACATTCTCGTGATCCCGCGCCTCGAGGCGGGCCGGTTGCGGCTGGAACCCACGACGATCGCGCTCCGTGACGAGGCATTTGAGGTGACCCGTCTCGTCTTCGCAGGGACCACTCGCGAGGTACAGATCGACATCCCGGCAGATGTCCGAGTCAGCGCCGACCCCAATCGGCTCCGTCAGATCTTCCGGAACCTTCTCGAGAACTCCCGCAAATACGGCGGCGACCAGGTGTTGATCGCCGGCGAGCTCATGGGCGACAGTTACAAAGTCGTAATCGCGGACAACGGCGGCGGCATCCCGGTCGAGGACAGGGAGCGGATCTTCGAGCACTTCGAACAGGCAGTGAAGGGAGATGCCCGCTCCGAGGGAGTCGGCCTCGGCCTGCCGATCGCCCGCAAGCTGGCCCGGGCCATGGGTGGCGATCTCTGGTTCGAGCCCCGCTTCCCGACCGGCGCCCAATTCCTGTTCACCGTCCTCAGCGCCCCGGACTCCGACGAAGTCCAGTCCGGCGCGCCCCCCGAGGACAACATCACGCCCATCCGGCGAACGGGATGAGTATCTATTACTAAGTACTAAGTACTGAGTACTGAGTACTAGGTATTAGGTATCGCGTAATCTCCAGCGAAACACGGGGAGGTCGGTTTGATCGCGATTTGGGCTGTGGCTGTTCGATTCTTCCGGGCCGTGCGGCGTGGCTTTCAGGAGCCGGCATTTCGCGGTCTGTTCTACCTGGTCAGCCTCGTCATCGGCTCCGGCACCGTCTTCTACCGCGCCGTGGAGGGCTGGGGCTGGCTCGACTCGTTCTACTTCACGGTCATCACACTGACGACCGTCGGTTACGGCGACCTCGCCCCGGACCGAGCGCTCTCTAAGGTCTTCACCATCGTCATCATCCTGATGGGGATCGGCCTCCTCATCGCCCTCATCGAACGAATCGCCCACTACGTTGTAGAGGACCACGAAGCCCGCCAAACCAAGAAAGCCGAAGGAAGTTGAAAGCGACAGAGCCGAACCCCGCCGAGCACGTCCATCGAATTCTGATTCGATCGAAATGACGCCTTACAACATCGATCACGTTGCCATCGCCGTTGATGATCTGGATGAGGCGATTGAACGTCATCGGCAGTTGTTTGGCGCCGAGCCCTTGTGGCGTGAGGTGGTGGCGGACCAGGGTGTCGAGGAGGCCATGATCCCGATCGGCGGCTCTTTCGTCCAGCTCCTGGCGCCGCTTTCCGGGGACACCCCCGTGGGGAGATTCCTGACGAAGTACGGCGAAGGGCTCCATCACATCGCCTACGCCGTTCCCGACATCGCGGCCGCACTGCAAGACCTCCGGGGCGAGGGAGCCCGCCTCATCGATGAAACGGCACGGACCGGCGGGCGCGGCGCCAAGATTGCATTCGTGCACCCGGCGGCGTTCGCCGGCACCCTCATCGAGCTCGTAGAGTTACCCGATGAGTGACACCACCCCGCCCCCTGAGATCGTCGGCGGCGCCGGCCCCCACGAGACGGCGGCGATCATGGCAGTCCTCGACCACCTGTCGGCCGAAGAAGCCGCCGCCCGGGCGACACCGGCCTCTCGTCCCCGGCAGAGCTCGTGGGTGCTCGCCTGGCGGCCCCGGCAGACGGTGGCGCCGCTGCCCTCCCAGAACTACAACGCAATGCCGTGGGCGGAAGTCGAGCCGGCCGAGGGCCTCAATCCGTAGCGGGCCAGCCCAGTCCGGGTCGGGCGCCGGTATCCTGTCGGTAGCCAAACAACCACAGGAGGCTCAGTGGCGAATCCTGTCATCTGCTCCGCCGTTCGTACTCCGATCGGCCGATTCAACGGAGCATTCACTCCTCTCACTGCGATGGAACTGGGAGCGTCCGCCATCACGGCGGCACTCGACCGTGCCCAGCTGACTGGCGACCAGATCGACGAGGTCCTCATGGGCCACGTGATCCAGGCCGGCCAGGGGCAAATCACAGCGCGGCAGGCGGCCCGCGCCGCAGGGATCCCGATGACGGTGCCGGCCGTCACCATCAACAAGGTGTGCCTGTCGGGCATGGCGGCGGTAGCAGATGCCGGTCGCCGGGTTCGCCTCGGTGAGGCCCACTTCCTGATCGCCGGAGGCATGGAGTCGATGACCAATGCCCCGTACGTTCTTCCCAGAGCGCGCCAGGGACTCGGCATCGGCGACGCGACGCTGGTCGACGCCTTGACCCATGACGGCCTGTGGTGCGCGTTCGACCACTGCACCATGGGGGAGTCGTCCGACATGAAGAACCGGCTCCTCAACATCGGTCGCGAGGAGCAGGACGAGTGGGCCGCCCAAAGCCATGAGCGGGCTGCCGCCGCCACCGACAGCAGCGAGTTCGCCGATGAGATCACTGCGGTCTCGGTGGCACAACGCCGTGGCGACCCTTTGATTGTGGACCAGGACGAGGGCATTCGCCGCGGCACGACCCCCGAGTCGCTGGCCAAACTGCGTCCCGCCTTCGTGGACGACGGCACGATCACCGCCGGGAACGCCTCACAGGTGTCCGACGGTGCCGCCGCCCTTGTTGTCGCCGACAGGGTTGCCGCCGAGGCCGCCGGTTTGCCGATTATCGCCGAGATCATCAGCTATGGGCAGACCGCCGGGCCCGACGCCACCCTCCACGAGCGCCCCGCCGAGGCGCTGCGGGTCGCCATGAAGCACGCCGGTCTCGAAACGCGCGACCTGGCGCTGTTCGAGTTCAACGAGGCTTTCGCCGCCGTATCGCTGTGGTCGACCCGAATGCTCGAACTCGACAACGCCAAGGTCAACGTCAACGGCGGCGCCGTCGCCCTCGGTCATCCGCTCGGGGCGACCGGGGCTCGGATAATGGTGACGCTCATCAGCGCGCTGCGCCGCCGCGGCGGCGGCTACGGAGGTGCCGCCCTCTGTGGAGGCGGCGGCCAGGGCGACGCCATCATCGTCAAGGTTGGAGAGTGA
>CAMYJM010000188.1 GCA_947258635.1 uncultured Acidimicrobiaceae bacterium | reverse complement strand
GCACTGCCCGCGAGGTGGTGAGTGATCTTTGTGGCGGGTGCGTCTCTGATGTGTCCCACCGAAGGGGGGAAGGGCCCCGCCGGCGACGGAGTCGCCGAGTGGGTAGGGGGGCGTGGCGCGTGGGGTGATTCCCGGCGACAAGGGTTCTATCACAGCGAGCTCTCGAACCAGAATTGACCGAGAGCGGCGCCTCGCGGTGCGCCCCTCTGCCTGCATCGGCGCCCTGGCGGGCGCCTCGCAGGGACCTTCTCCCCTCCGCTCCGGGGAGACACATCGCGGTGGACCGCCCGATCACTCGCTACGCGCCGTATCACACATCTCCGCGAGTGCGCGCGATCGGCACCTTGGAGTGCGGCCTCGACTGCTGGTCGCCACTCTTCGTATCTCATCGGTCCCCATCGGCTCGGGCCGCTCGGTCGCACCGGGAGTCGACAACGTGTGTGTGCACCACACCCAGCGGTCCGCTAGGCCATACTTGTGATCGCAGAGTGGGGGCTTCCTCGGGGCGCCCCCATTTGCCGGATTCTCGACGAAAGGAAGGCCGCCGTGTCGGACCTATTCACGTTGTACCAACGGAACGAGGCCTTTGCGGCGACGTTCGACAAGGGCCACTTGCCCATGAGGCCGAACCTGTCCACGGTGATCCTCACCTGTGTCGACGCCCGGGTCATACCGGCCCATTTCGCCGGCCTCGAGACAGGGGACGCACTGACTATGCGTACCGTCGGCGGGCGGGTCACTTCGCGGGTCGCCCTCGAGATCTCGCTACTTTGGATGTTGGTGAGTCTGGACAATCCCAATCCCTCCATGGAGCTGGCGATCATTCATCACACCGACTGCGGCATGGCCCGCTTCGCCAATCCCGACGTGGCCGCCCGGGTAACCGAGCGGTTTGGCTCCGAATACGTCGTCGAGACCTATGCCTTCTCCGACCCCCGCGAGTCCCTGGCAGCAGACGTTGCGCGGCTGCGCGCCAGCTCGCTGGTCCCGCGCGATCTGCGGGTCTCGGGTCACCTGTACGACGTGACGACGGGCCTGCTGACCCAGCAGATCACGACAGCCCGCATCGGGTGAGCCGGC
Organism: uncultured Acidimicrobiaceae bacterium; assembly: GCA_947258635.1. Taxonomy (GTDB): domain Bacteria; phylum Actinomycetota; class Acidimicrobiia; order Spongiisociales; family UBA5794; genus JAHEJX01. The sequence goes on along the minus strand of CAMYJM010000188.1, from coordinate 4,746 downwards.
GCCGGCGGGACCGGGTAGTCCCGCCATGCGGCCTGGTTGGTCAGTCCGGCGGGTGCTCGGTGAGCGCTCCATTGCCGGCCAGCTCGGAGATCTGTTGGGCTAGAAACCGCCGGTCCGTTTCCGTAGCGGCGAGGTGGGCGGCGCGTTCGTAGGCTGCTGTAGCGGCGTCCCGTTGGTCCAGCCGGCGCAACATCGCGCCGCGAGCCGCATGCAGCAGGTGATAGCCGTCGAGGTCGGACGCGACGGCGTCGAGCGCAGTGAGCGCCGCCTCGGGGCCCTCGGTCTCGCCGAGGGCGATGGCCCGATTCAGCGCTACGACCGGCGTTGGCATGAGCGACAGGAGATGATCGTAGAGGGCGACGATCTGGTGCCAGTCGGTTGTGTCGAACGAGGCGGCGTCGCAGTGCACGGCCTGGATCGCCGCTTGGAGTTGGTAGGGGCCGGGCCGGTCGCGGCGAATACAGGCGCGCACGATGGCATGCCCCTCCTCGATCAGGGCCTGATCCCATTTGGTCCGATCTTGGGCGCGCAGCAGTACGAGGGCTCCCTCGGCCCGGCGGGCGGGCATACGCGCCTCGCTCAGCAGCATCAAGGCGAGGAGCCCGGCCGCTTCGGGCTCATCGGGCATCAAAGCCACCAGAGCGCGGCCGAGCCGGATGGCATCGCGACGCAAGGCGGCTCGCTCCGGATCGTCGGCCCCGGTGTTGTAGATGAGATAGACCACCGACAGGACGGAGCGGAGACGCTCGGGCAGCTCGGCTTCGGCCGGGATTCGGTAGGGGATCTTGGCGGCCTTGATCTTGTATTTGGCGCGCACGAGACGCTTGGCCATCGCCGCCTCGCTCACCAGGAAAGAGCGGGCGATCTCATCGACATTCAGACCGCCCAGCAGGCGCAAGGTCAAGGCCACCTGGTGCTCGATCCGCAGCGCCGGGTGGCAACACGTGAAGATCAGCCGGAGTTGGTCGTCGCTCACCGGACCCTCCTCTTCCCAGTCGTCGGTGTCCGGGCCGCGGGATGTGGTCGCCACCGCACCGATCTCCTCATGCAACGCCCGGCCTCGGGCCGATCGACGGAGCACGTCGATGGCGCGGTTGCGTGCGGTCGTGATGATCCAGCCTGCCGGGTTCGGTGGGATACCGTGCGTCGGCCAGCGATCACTCGCCACCACGAAGGCGTCTTGGACGGCGTCTTCGGCAAGCGTGACGTCACCGAAGACGCGTACCAGGGTTGCCACAGCTTGGCCATATGCCTCGCGGAACACGCGCTCGACATTGATCGCTCCCCGATCGGCGGGGGCGGTACGGGTCACCCGCTAGGCGCCCGGCATCTGATCGGCCACGCGGCCGGTCGCCTGGAATGGGCGGACTTCGATCGGATGGTTGATTGCGGCAACGACCTTGTCCGCCCAGGCCAGCGCGGCGTCGAGGTCGTCGGCGTTGATGATGTAGAACCCGGCGACGTGCTCCTTCGACTCGGCGAACGGGCCGTCGGTCATGATCACGTCGCCATCACCCGGGCGGAGCACGGTGGCGGCATCGGGATCGTAGAGTCTGCCGCCGAAGACGAACGTGCCGGTTGCGTCCATCTCGGCTTCGAGGTCGATGACCCGCTGCATGAAGAGCTGCATGTCCTGCGGCGTCGGCGGCGCGTCGGGGACCTCGCCCGCGACGGCATAGGTGGACAATAGGTACTGGCTCATGAGGACTCCTCGTGGTTAGCGCGGGCCGTTCCCGCTGTCACCCTACCTACGAATGGAGTCGAGCCTCGAGGACACCTCACCGCAAGAAACCTCGAATTCGGATTGGGGCGAGTCGCATCGGGCCGCCCTTCGAGGCATTCGGGTACTCTCGTCACCCATGCGCATCGTCGTCGCCGACTGCACCGTTCAATACGAGGGCCGCTTGAACGCTTTCCTGCCCCCGGCCACGCGCCTGGTGATGGTCAAGGCGGACGGCTGTGTGGCGGTCCACGCCGACGGCGGCGCCTACAAGCCGCTCAATTGGATGAACGCTCCCAACGATTTCATCGAGGAGGAGGGGCGCTGGGTCGTCATCAACCCCAAAGGGGAGCGGCTGACCATCATCTTCAACGAGATCCATTTCGAGACCGCCATGGACATGGGCGACGACCCGGGTTTGCAGAAAGACGGCGTCGAGGCGGATCTCCAGAGGCTGCTGGCGGAGTCCCCTGGAGAGATCGAGGAGGGGCTCGAGCTGATCCGCCGGGAGTACCCCACGCCGGTTGGCCCTGTGGACCTGCTGTGCCGCGGTGCCGACGGCGCCACCGTGGCCGTCGAGATCAAGCGCCGCGGCGAGATCGACGGCGTCGAGCAGCTCACCCGCTACCTCGAGTTCCTCGCTCGCGATGCTCGACTCGGGGACGTCCGCGGCATCTTCGCCGCCCAACAAGTCAAGCCGCAGGCCCGCACCCTTGCCGAGGACCGCGGAATCGCGTGGGTCGAGGTCGACTACGACAAGCTGCGCGGCATCGAATCGACGCGGTTGACCCTGTTCTGAGCCGGCTGCGCACGGGCTCGCCCGCTACGCCTCCAGCCGGCGGCTGTTGAGGATCGCGATCAGGGACAGCGCGACCATGGCAACGGCGATCACGGCCAGGCCCACGAGGAGGATCCGGGTCACGATCAGGTCGCCGCGGATCTCGTCGGCGATGGCGGCAGCGAGGATCAGCAGCGACGCCTCGGCGGCGTGGGTGGCCATGTGGAGGGGGAAGATCCGGGCAATCTGGCGGCCTCTGGCCAGGGCGGGGGCTTTCATCTGAGTGGCCCCGTCTTCGACCGGGCCCAGGCCGTGCCCGAGGCGAGCGACCGCCACCAGGTCGGTTTCGACTTTCTGCAGGATCACGCCGATGGCGCCGAGCAGCCCGATGATCACCGGTTCGAGCGCCCCGTCGCCGGCCCGCATCCCGAGAGCCACCAGCATGCCGCCTTCAACCAGGTAGTGGCCGAGACGGTCGAGATAGATCCCGCGGGCCCCCTCGGTGCCGCGGACCCGGGCCACCTCGCCGTCGACACAATCGAGGCCCAGGTAGAGCTGGATGAGGAGCGTGCCGGCGATCGCCCACCACAAGCCCGGCACTGCGAAGAACCCGACTGCGGCCAGGCCGGCCACGATCATCAGACCCGTCACGAAGTTGGCGCTCAAGCCGAGCCGGAGCGCCAGGCGGGTGCCGTAAATGGAGATGCGGCGCATGTAGAGATGGCCGGTCCAGTGCTCGGCGCTGCGCCGCTGCAGCACGGAAGCCGGCTGGGCAAGCGCCCGCAGCTCGGGAATCGACGGGAGGGGGTCACCGGCCACGCGTGAAATGATAGGGGTCGATCCGTCGCGGCTCGCAGTCATCGCCGGGCCGCCAAGCCGAGCAACCGACCGATCGTATCGTGGAACACCTGCTCTGAGTTGCCGACGGTGGCCAGCAGACGCCTCGTGGCGCGGTGGCGCGCCTCACGATGGAGGTCGCTTTCGAGGGCGGTCCGGATCGTTTCCTCCAAGTCCGCGAGCTCGGGAGCCAGTACGGCAGCCCCGGAGGTGGACGGGAAGCGGCGGTGGAGCTCGGCGGCCCCCAGACCCGAGATGTCGCACACCAGGATCGGCCGATCGGCGGCCAGGAAGTCGACAAGCACGCTGGAAACGTCACAGATGAGGAGGTCGGCCCGTTGCATGCACTCGATGAGGTCGGGGCCGGTTGCGGTGTCGACGAATACGCCGGCGGACCCGCGCTCGACCACAGAGCGGCGGATCGATCGGGCGACGGGACGCAAGCGGCGGTCGACACTCCCGGTGAGGGGATGGAGCCGCACGATGAGGTCGACGTCCTCCGGCACCCCCGTGACGATGCCCGGGCCCATCAAGCCAACCGACGACAGCGCAGAGTCGACGTGATAGCCCTCCCAGGTCGGGGCGTACAGAACGGTCGGCTTGGCATTGGAGAGCCGGCCGGACGGCAGCCTGTCGGTAACCGGTCGGCCGACCATCGATACGTTCGCGGCGCTCAGGACCAGTCCCGCGCCCATGAGCCGCTCGAGGGCGGCCTCTCCGGCGACGATGTGGTGATCGTAGAGGCGGAGAGCCTTGCCCGAGGACGGCGGCTTATCGCTATCGCCGTGGTGGAGCTGGACGTGGAAGAGGTCGGGGAACCGCACGAGCTGGTTGTTCCTGGTGCCGGTGTTCACGTAGAGCGCCAGCCGGGCACTGGGGGGCACCACGAGATCGAGGTCGGGGAACTGATCGACGAACGCGACCGGTACCGGCCAGCGGTCGGCGACCGCCTCGAATGTGGCCGACTCCCTTATCACGAGCAGCACGGACTGGCCGCCCGAGATTATGTAGGGCATCCACTGATCGAGCTGGTAGAGGGTGTGGATCGAGCCGCTGAAGTGAACGAGGATCTCCGGTTCGTGGGCGGCGACGTCCTCTCCCATCGGGGCTCGCATTGCATGATCCCCGCGGCGGGCCCGGTGCAGTGCCGTGGCGGCGGTGGCCGCCGCCTGCAGTGTGAGCAAACCGAGGAACACGGCCGCGGCGCCGACGGCGACGCCCGCCGCCGGGTCAGCTATCAGAAGGATCGCAGTGAGCAGCTGCAGGACGATGGCCAGGACGGCCAGCCCGAGCTCCAGTTTGCTGTAGGGCTCGCTGGACCGGTCGAACCAGCGGAAGCGGCGCCGGTGGCGATCGACCGTGGGAAGACGTCGCCCGCCGAGCTGGACCGGGAATCGGGCCCAGGCGATGC
>CAMYJM010000187.1 GCA_947258635.1 uncultured Acidimicrobiaceae bacterium | reverse complement strand
AGGGCTTGGGACGACGGCCCCGGCGGTGGCATGGGAGAGTAGGCCGCTTCAGACATCCAATAGTCCGGCATCGGCGGGGCGAAGCGCTTCGAAGCGCGGGAGCAGGTCGGCGGTGTCGGTCGCTGGGTAAAGGACCTCGAACGATCCCCGCCGCTCCCTCTCTGCCTGGAACCGCTGCGCAGGGGTACCTATCGAGAACCCGCTATCGCCCGCTCCAACAAGCTCGAGCAGGTCCTCGACCATTTGTTTCTTCACGCCTCGTTGGGAAGCCCGGTGAGTGGAGCCCGGGGTCCCGCGCGCACCCAGCCCCGAGCTGATATTCGCCTCAATCAACCAGGGCCGGAGACCGGTGTCGACCACAACGTCGAACCCAAACAGCTCGAAGCAAGAGCCGAGGCTGGCGCATACGTATCTGCTGACCCTGAGCATCGGCTCGCGGTGGGCGATCAGGGTCTGGGCGAGAATGCTGCGGATGCGCCGCCAGAACAGGTCATCGTCGTGGCCGGCCCCGCGCATGCTCGAACGGTACTCGACTAGATCGATCGCCCGCACCGGATCCGGAACTTGGTCGTTGGTGCGTTGCACCAACGGGTTGGTCAGGTGGATGACGGGGTCGGCCAACTGCTCGGGGGTGGTGCCGTATTGCCTGGAGGTGAACTTGACGAGCCCGTTCGGATAGATGAATGCCACCAGAGGGTCGAGCGAGGTGACTACGACGTAGATCCGGATGGAGTGCTTGTAGGGCTGGCCGGGAAGCAGAAGTGGGTCGTCCACGTATTGCTGAACGATGAAGTTGCCGTCGGGTTCGATCTCGTCAGGATCCGTGAATAGGGATATCCCGATTCCCCCCCACATTCGCTTCGGCTTGCGGATCCAGATCACACCTCGCTCGGCCGCCGCCACGGCCCGCCAGCGCTCATAATCGGCCGGCATCGAGAACGTCGGCGGAAAGAAGTCGTACCAGCCGGCGGCAGGGCCCAGTCGGGTGGCAGCTTCGGAGAGGAAGTGGTGCAGTTCGTCCTTGAGGTTGAGCGTGATGGCTCCGGGGAAGTGGTTGACCCGCTGTTCCGGGCGCAGGCTGTGATACACCGATCGGGACGGGACATCGAACGACCAAAACAGGTCCCAGTCGGCAGCCTCGGTCCTTTCCCAATATCGCGTCGCCAAGCTAGTGAGGATGAACTCGTTCTCCGCATCGTCGAAAGGCGTGGCCAGACGGAAACGTCTGGTAGTCACGGCGCCCAACTCAGATCGGTGTTGCCGCCCGTGATCAGCACGCCGACCCGCCGCTGTGAGCAATCGAGCTTGCGCAGCGCGGCCAGCGCGGTTGCAGCCGACGGCTCGACCACCAATTTCATCCGAGCCAGAAAGAACCTGGCGGCGGCAACGATCTCTCGGTCGGTGACCGTGACGATTTCGGCTCCAGAGGCCGTGAGAATGGCAAAGGGGATCTTCCCAATACCTCCCAGGAGGCCGTCGGCGATCGTGTTCGGGTCCGCTACTGCGGGCTGACGCACTCCGGTTGCCAGTGAGCGATAGGCGTCGTCCGCTGACTCCGGCTCGGCGCCTATGACCGCAGCGCCGCAGAGAGCGGATCCGGCAACGACCGCCGTCCCGGAGAGCAGCCCGCCGCCTCCAATCGGCGCCACCAAGGTATCCAGGCTCGCCACTTCGTCGACCAGTTCGTGTGCCACCGTACCTTGGCCGGCGATGATGGCGGGATCGTCGTAAGGGTGGACGAAGGTAGCCCCGCTGCGCTCGAGAGCCATCTCGGCGGCGTGTTCTCTTTCGCCTGAGCCGCAGAACTCGATCTTCGCTCCGTAGGCGCGCATGGCGGCGACCTTCAGCGGGTTGGCGTTCTCGGGCACCACGACCGTGCATTCGACACCCCGCAATGTTGCCGCCCATGCCAGCGCCGCCCCGTGATTACCGGAAGAGTGGGTGAGAACCCCGCGGCCTGCCGCCTCGTCATCCAATCGCGCCACTGCGTTGAGTGCGCCGCGGACCTTGTACGAACCGGTCTTCTGGAAGTTCTCGCACTTGAAGAACACCGATGCGCCGAGTTCGGCGTCGAGCGTGGCGGAAGTCATCACAGGCGTGCGATGAACCCGTCCTGCAATGCGGCCTGCGGCAGCCTCGACATCAGCCAATGTGACGACTGAAGCCGAGTCAAGAGGTGTGCCGCTCACGAGCCGTAGCGTACCCGGCCGTTCGTCGACCGCTTCTCGGCGTCATCCGATTGTTCCAGTCACCCCTCGGGTAGTCGGAACCGCGCAGCACGGCACGGTGAGACCACATCGCCCGGGGGGCGGCGCTGACCGGCCCGAGCGCGCGGGCATTGCGGGCCGCACCAGATTCCCGATCGGGTCTGCGGCGCCGTCTCGAATTCGTCGTCGCGTGCTGGCTAGTCGCCGGCTTCGTGCCTGAAGGAGACTCTCACTTTGGCGCGGTATTCCTTCACCGTGCCGTCCTCGGCGAGGGACATGTCGAGCTCACTCACTTCGGCGATGCGCAGGTGCCGGAGCGACTCTCCGGCGGTGCTGACGGCCGACTGCGCCGCCTCCTCCCACGACGATGTGCTCGTACCGATGAGCTCGACGACCTTGTAGACGGACATCCGCTCTCCTTTCGTCTTGAGGTCAACGCTACCGACCGCAGCGAGCATCCGCTGGCCGTTTCCTGGCCGGCGTCGCCGCTCGATGCGCGGGTGATCAGCGAATGGACGAGAACCGAGCGGATTGCGCGATATCGCTTCGGACCCCCTCTGGCCCCTGCGGGCCTGAGAGACCAGGGTCCGCCTACGAAGCTCGTGCGCCAGCTCGGCCTGAGAAGACGTCGGTCTGCTTGACGGGTTCGAAGCCGACGCTGAGGTAGAGACCCCTCGATGCTGAGTTGTCCGGTTCGAAGCAGATCTTGATGCGCAGTGCGCCGGCCTCGGCAAGCAGGTCGATACCGGTGGTGAGTACGTGGCGGGCAAGTCCTCGTCGCTGGTGATCGACTTCGGTGCGCAGGGGTTCGACGAGACCTGTAGCGGTCTCGGGGTCGTACCAGAACAGACCGTGCGCTGCGCTGTTGTCGTCGCGGTCGAGAATGACCAGATCGAGGTCGGAGCGGTAGAGCGATGTTTGGAGGAGACGCTGCTCGACGTCGGCTCCGCCCCGTTTGATCATGTGATGCGGACGCCCCATCGTGTCGAGGCGACGGGACAACCGATAGTCCTCGTGCAGCGGGCTGATCTCTGGCCGAGCGTCTGCAACCAGCCACGACTCGACCAACCCGTCCTCCTTGATCGCGAAGCCATGGCCGACCAACACCTCACGCAGAACGTCATCGGCACGGTCGACCTCGAGTTCTACGGTTCCAAACCCGGAATCACTGGCGTGAGCAAGCCCGCGCTCGATGACATGCGCAACCCAGTCGGGAGTTGCCTCGGGCATGACGATCGGGTCGAGAGCTATCCGGTTGCCCCAGTCGGTTGCGATCACTGCCGCTTCTGGGCGACCGAGGTGATCGAACCAGAAGAGCTGACGGAGATTGTCAGTTGAGCGCGGGGTGCGCCACCACCACTGCAGGTCGGCGGCTTCGTACAACCCTCTAGTGGCGTGAGCACTGCGGACTCGCCGCAGGAGCGCCGTCGCAACTTCCAAGTAGTGAACCCCGACCCGATGCTCTTCTCGCATTTCTCGCCTCCGATGGGGTCGCGTGGTGTGCAGCGTCACGGCCCTGATGGCGGACACGACAGAGTGTCACTCGATTTCGCGACCGCACAGCGTGGTCAGGAAGATAGCGGCGGGGGAGTGCTGAACTCCCTTGACACGGACTGAATGCGCATTCATGGCGATTGATCCGGGCGATAGCCATCTCGTCGGTGGTGGGCGTTGCGGCTGCTCGGTGGAAGAGAGCCATTGCCTGAGGAGTATGTGGAACGTGGTGCTGCGTTCGCTTTGTGCTCTCCGTCGTCAGCGGGTTCGACCGATCGCACCGCCGAACCGGTATCGTGACGCCGCAGCCGCAAGTGGCCCATCCGAGTTGGCGAGATCGGACCCTGCCATGCGGGCGCATCACCGGCTGTGTGCAGCGCCACGAAAGGACACCACCATGAGCACTCACCCTGAACTCGCACCCCGTCTCGTCGTCTCGGATGGCCCCGCCGCTCTCGACTTCTACATGCGAGCTTTCGCCACCACAACCTCTGACGAGATGTACGTCGACGAACGGCTCGTCAATGCCCATGTCCAGTTCGGGCCGACCGAGATGGGCGTGACCGAAGAGGACGGTGAACACAACCTGGCGCCGTCCTCGATCGGTGGGACACCCGTCATCCTCAGCATCACCGTGCTAAACGTCGACGAGGCGGCCGCACGGTTCGTCGAGGCCGGAGGGGAGGTGGTGATCCCAATCGACGACCGCCCCTACGGGAGACGAGACGGTCGGTTTCGCGACCCGAGCGGCCACCTATGGATCCTGGGCCAGCAACTCTGATCAACCGGCAACCCGCTCACCGCCACCGTGCAGCGTCAGTCGCCGCTGGAGTCGGCGCCTGGTTGGAGGTGGAGGGCCGTCCGGGCTCGCCAGGGAACTCAGCAACGCGTCCAGGTTTTGTAGACGTCTTCCCGGCGGCAGGGGAGTGGTACGAAAGGAGCAGCCGATGGACATGATGCGACAAGTGGTCGTGTTCGACGCCGCCGACCTGGGCACCGAGAGTGCGTTTTGGGCCGGTGTGTTCGACGGCCGGGTCGTCGAGGACAACGACGACGGATGGCACAGCGTCATCGATGCCGACGGGCAATGGCGGATCGGCGTCCAGCTGGCACCAGACCACGTTCCGCCGGACTGGCCGGACGGCACCCCGCAACAACAGATCCATCTTGATCTCCACGTCGACGATCCAGCCGGCGCGCATGACCAGGTCATTTCACTCGGCGCTCGCCTGTTGCAGGGCGGCGATCTCACCGCGGACGCGGGCCACCAGGTCTACGCCGATCCCGCCGGCCACCCCTTCTGCATAGGTTGGGGCCAACCAGACGAAGAAGCACTCCGCTCGTTCCTCGCACAACTGGGATAGGCCCGGCCGATGTCAGAACAGGCCCGGCCGATTCATGTTTGATTCACGCCGCGCACAATCGACTGACAAACTGTGTCGCTTCTACTGACACGTGATTTCGCGACCGCGAAGGGTGACTGCAGAGTCCGTCAGTGATCAGGTACCGGCATCACTGCCAGAAGTCCAGCGGCTCCTCGGCCACTCCGACCTATCCACGACCCAGGCCTACCTCGGCGTCACCGGCAAAGGACTCGAAGAGGCGGCCTTGGCGAATCCCGCACGGCGCCTTCTCGAGGGCTGAATGGTCCTGACACATCTAACTGTTCCAACTGGCAGCACACCAGCCGGACACTCCTGCCCGACCACTGACATTTGGTGTCGTCTGGCACTGACATCACGTGTCGTTGCACAACACCCGGGGGACACGTTGTGCAAGGCCGCCACAGAGACAACTTTACATAACGTGGATTATGGGACATAGATCAGATGAAGAGGAAGAAGCCGGTACGGCAGTCAGCCGCCGGCGACGAGCCCGACGGCAACGAGGGCAAGTATCAGGCCAACCCGCCGCTGTGGCGTCAGGCGTTCGCCGAGGACGAGCCACGCCAGCACCACGGTGGCCGCGGGGAACATCGCGGCTATGACCGACACGATGGCCAGAGAACCTTTCGCGACGGCCAGCAGGAACATGCCGTTTCCCAACGTCACCAACACTCCAGCACCGATGCTCTGGACAACCGAGTCCCGTTTTGGAAGCAAGTCCCGCTGCATCGTTCTGATCACAACCAGGAGGACAAT
>CAMYJM010000186.1 GCA_947258635.1 uncultured Acidimicrobiaceae bacterium | reverse complement strand
GAGGACTTCGCCGCCCACCTCTACATCGGGACCTCGTCGTGGTTGATCTGCCATGTGCCTTTCAAGAGGACCGACATCGCGCACGGCATCGCCTCGCTGCCGGCGGCCGTCCCCCACCGGTACCTGGCGGCCAACGAGCAGGAGACGGCGGGCAAGGCGTTGGATTGGCTGGCCGGTGTCCTCTACCCGGACGACTCCGATCGCGCCGCCGTGTATGCCGAGATGAATCGAATCGCCGCCGCCGTCGCCCCGGGCAGCCGCGGCGTGATCTTCACTCCGTGGCTCTTTGGCGAGCGCACCCCTGTCGAGGATTCCACATTGCGGGCAGGGTTCTTCAATCAATCGCTCGAGACGGGCCGTGCCGAGATGATCCGCGCCGCGTTCGAAGGTGTCGCGTACAACTCGAGGTGGCTGCTCGGCTACGTCGAGAAGTTCGCCAAGCACGACCTCGACCCGATTGTGATGGTCGGGGGCGGGGCCCGGTCCGACTTGTGGTGTCAGATCCACGCCGACGTGTTGAACCGCACTATCCGCCAGGCGGCAGACCCGCTGATGGTCAATGTTCGGGGCGCCGGCCTCCTGGCCCACGCCGCACTCGGCCACATCAGCTGGGCCGACATTCCTCGCCTGGTTCCGATCGCGGCCACATACGAGCCGAACCGGTCGCATGCGACCACCTATGACCGTCTCTACGATGCATTTCGGCGGATCCACAAGGCGAACCGCCGCACATATCGCAAGCTCAACCGCTAGCAGGGACTCGATGAAGCTGAAATCACTCGCCGAACGCAGCCTGGCCAAGCTGCCGCCGCGCCTGGCCGAACGGCTGTACGGCCTGGCCCGTCGCATCCGGCCGCTGCGGCGCCGGATCGAGCTCGAGTACGACGAGTTGCTGGCCGCCGCTCCCACGGGCCGACCCCCGGATGGCCACCCGGTGTATGGCCGGCTCCCCGAGCATGGAGTCGACCGGCCCGCAGTCATCGCCGACGTTGCCGCGCTGGCGGCTGCAGAGGAAGCCGCCTGGCGGACCGGGCACGCCTCCGGCGCCGTGTACCACGGCGATTCCGGCCATGTGGCCTTTCTCAACGAGGCGTACGCGCTGCACTCGCAATCAAACCCCCTGCATATCGACCTGTGGCCGTCGGGTACGAAGTTCGAAGCCGAAATCGTCGCCATGACCGCGGCGATGCTCGGCAGCGAGGCAACCGCAGATGAGATCGTCGGCAATGTCACCTCCGGAGGGACCGAGTCGATCATCATGGCGATGAAGGCCTATCGCGATCGCGCCGGCGTCGGCAGGCCGGAGATGGTGATCCCGACTTCGGCCCACGTCGCGTTCGACAAGGCCGCTCACTACCTCGGGTATCGCCAGGTCAGGGTCCCGGTCGGCGATGACTATCGCGCCGACGTTGCCGCGATGGCCCGGGCCATGACCCGGCGCACGGTAGTGGTGGCCGGATCCGCACCGGGTTTCCCCCACGGCGTGATCGACCCCATTGCCGAGCTTTCGGAAATGGCACGCGAGCGGGGCGTTGGGTTCCACACCGATGCCTGTCTGGGCGGCTTTGTGCTCCCCTGGGCCGAGCGGCTCGGCCGGGAGATCGCTCCCTTCGACTTTCGGCTGCCCGGGGTCACGTCGTTGTCCGCCGACACTCACAAATATGGCTTCGCAGCGAAGGGGACCTCGGTGATCCTCTATCGCGGCAGGGAGCTGCGCCGCCACCAGTACTTCGTGGCCACCGATTGGCCCGGCGGTTTGTACTACTCCCCCACCATGGCGGGAAGCCGACCCGGTGCCCTGCTGGCGAGTGCCTGGGCCGCGTTGGTCTCGATGGGTGAGTCCGGATATCTGGCGGCGACCGCGGCCATTCTCGAGGCTGCTGCCGAGATCCGCTCCGGGATTGCCGAGATATCCGGGCTGCACGTGCTGGGAGATCCGCTGTGGGTCATCGCTTTCGCCTCTGACGAGCTCGACATCTATGAGGTCATGGCTCTCATGGAACAACGCGGCTGGAGCCTCAACGGGCTGCATCGGCCGCCCGCCGTTCATCTCGCCGTGACGCTGCGCCACACAGAGCCGGGCGTGGCGGAGCGTTTTCTCGACGACCTCCGGGGGGCGGTTGCCGCGGCCCGAGACGGCGGCGGCGAGCCGCGAACCGGAAGCGCCCCGATGTACGGCATGGCTGCCACCTTCCCGGCTCGAGGAGCGGTCGGCGAGCTGCTGCGCCGGTTCATCGACCGGCTCTACACCGTGGAGCGAGCAGAGGAGTAGGCCGGGCGATCGTCACGGTGACGCTGGTGAGATTCCCAGCTTTGTGAGCGCCCGGCCGACGGCTTCCATCGGCAGCCCGACAACGTTGGTGTACGACCCCTCTATCGCTGCTACAAACGCTCCGGCCCCACCCTGTATCGCGTAAGCCCCGGCCCGGTCCAGCGGCTCACCAGAGGCGATGTAAGTCGTGATCTCGGCTCGGGACAGGGGACGAAAGGTCACTGCCGTGATCGTGACGCCGGAGGCGACGATCTCTCCCCTTCGGGCGCACGCCCAGCCCGTCATCACGTCGTGCCAGCCGGCGCTGAGCTCCTCGAGCATCTCGGCGGCGACGGCGGCCTCGGCCGGCTTTCCCAGCACCCGGCCGTGATGCACGACCACGGTGTCTGCCCCGAGGATGACGGCGTCACGCTCGTCGACGCGGCGCGCCTTCATCGCGGCAACCCGGGCGACGTATGCCCGCGGCATCTCGCCGCCCAGCTGCGTTTCGTCGACCTCAACCGGGCGCACCTCAAAAACGTAGCCGGCTTCGGCGAGCAAGCGTCGCCGCCGTTCGGAGGTGCTGGCCAGGATGAGCCGCATTGTGTAGACCTCCGGGGCGCGATCTTGTCACCCCGATGGTCGCACACTTGGGTCGCGGTCCCTAGGCACCGGATCGATGCGGCCGCCCGACTCAGCTCGCCATCTGCGCCACGGGCTGCCTGATGACCGTGCGCAATCTCTCCGGTGCAGTCCGTCGCGGGTCGCCCAGGTAGATCTCGTGGTGCTTGTCCCGCAGCTCGTACCCCTCATCGGCGGCGAACTCATGGAGCCGCTTGATTGTCGGGGCCTCGTCGGCGTACGGGCCGATGTGCATGATCTGAACAGAGAGGCCTTCGGTGAAAGGCTCGAATCGCATCTGATCGAGGGCCGCCGGCTCCTTCTTGCGGCGAACCTCCTCGCGGGCCGTCGCCACGTGGGCGGCGGTGATGTGGTCGGGTTGCATGATCATCGAGGTCCACTGCCATTGCGACTTGTCGGCGGTCGCGAAGCTGGACATGTCCTCGGCCCACCACAGTCCCTCCAGAGCCATGACCACGTAGTCGACGCCGTCCTCCTTCTTGCTGAGGAACTTCAGCGTGTAGGACATGGCGTAGAGGGCTTCGAGAGCCTCCCGGTAAGCCACCGCCGTGTTCGGGTCGCCGGCGCCGTCGATCATCAGGAAGTTCAATTCGGGGACGTCGACGACGGAGCACTCTTTCGCCGACGGGCTGTATAGCTCGCGGTACTGTTTCTTGAGGTCGAGTTTGGTGGTCATGATGTGAGGGGCCTCTCCGACTAGGCGACTCCGCTAGAAGGGCAACGGCAATGGGCGCTCGGCGACAACGCCGAGGGGTTCCCGCAACTTCGCGCCACCAGCGTGGAACGTCCAGGGTCGTTCGGCCCTGACGGCCATTGCTACGGGGAAGGCAGCAGAGTGCGTCCGGTCAGTTTCTCGAGTTCGGGCTCGAGGCGGGCCATCTCGTCACGGAACGCCGTCCACCGGCCGGCCACCTCACCCCCGTCTTCGGCTCGGCCCGCTTTCTCGAGCGCGGCCGCGGCTTCCATCGCCGGGAGGGCGCTCAAGGTACCCAGCGAGCCCTTCAGCCGATGAGCAACCGAGGCCGTCTCCGCCAGATCGCCGCCGTCGACCGCGGTGGCAAGGCGACCGTAGAGCTCCGGGTACTCGTCGATGAATAGCCCGGCCAGCTCCGCAAGTAGGCCGGTGTCTCCCTCGAGCTGTTCGAGCGCCGTTGCCATGTCGATGGGCGGTGCCTCGTTGGTGATCTTCGGGGTGGGCGGGCGCTCCCGGGTGAGCCGGGCGACGGCGCTATACAGCTCCTCTGCTCGGAAAGGTTTGGCCAGGTAATCGTCCATACCCGCTTCGAGGCAGCGCTCTCTATCGCCCTGCATCGCCTGAGCCGTCAGCGCGACTATCGGGATGTGGTCTCCGCTGGCGGCCTCGCGAGATCGGATTGTGGCCGTTGCCTCGAAACCATCCATCTTCGGCATCTGGACGTCCATCAACACCAGGTCATACTGATTCTCCGCAGTCGCCTGAACCGCCAGCACCCCATCGGCGACGGCCGCGACGTGGTGGCCTTTCTTCTCGAGCAACCGAGCTGCAACCGCCCGGTTGGTTGCGCTGTCATCTGCGACGAGGATGTTCAGAGCCCGTCTCCGTTCGCGCAGCCAATGTCGGGTGATCAGCTCGTCTTCAGACGCGGAACGGGACGCCATCGCGGTGATCGCTTCGATGAGCTCGCCCGGCTCCATGGGATGGGTCAGATAGGCCGAGGCGCCCGCCGACCGCAGGGCCGCTCCGTCCCCGCGCATCGCGGCCGTCGTCACCGCGAGTATCGGAAGCGACTCCAGGGCCGGATGGGCAGCAACCTTCTCAACGATGACGGTGGCGTCGCCTTCAACATCCACAATGACGATTCGCGGCTCTATCGCTCGCGGGGCGGTAGTCCCCAAGAACTGAGTGGAGGCGGCGATGTCCGTGACGACGACGGCATTCGCCCCGTTACGGCGCAGAACGTCGGCGGTAGTGCGGCCCCGCGACGCCGAGTCGGTGACTATCAGCGCAGCAAACTCGGCGACCGCCTCGATGCCCGGGAGCGGGGTCAGCTGATACGACGCGTCCGGCAAACCCAGGCGCGCCGAGAAGCGGAAAGTGCTGCCGAGCCCGACCTCACTGTCGACCCAGATCCGGCCGCCCATCATCTCCACCAGTTCGTGTGAGATGGCCAGACCGAGACCGGTGCCTGCATGGCGCTGGACACCGTCGGCGCCCTGCTCGAACGGCTCGAAGATCCTCCCGAGTAACTCCGGCGCGATGCCCTGGCCGGTGTCCTGGACTTCGACCAGAACCACGACGTCGTCATCCGAACGTGACTCGACGGAGATCCGTAGCTCAACATGGCCCGACTCGGTGAACTTCATGGCGTTCCCGAGGAGGTTCACCAGAACCTGCCGGAACCGACCTGGATCACCGATCAGAACGTCGGGAATGTCCGGGGTGAGGTTGTGGCGGAAATCAACGTCGTGGGTGATGTTGCGGGCGGCCAGGATCGACACCGTCTCCTCGACGAGATCGATGAGACTGAAGACCGTCGGTGCGAGCCGCAACTTGTGCGCCTCGATCTTCGAGAGATCGAGAATGTCGTTGATTATCGATAGGAGAGCTCCGGCCGCAGACCGGACCGTCGTCAGGTACTCGGCCTGCTCCGGAGTGGTCTCGGTTCCGAGGCACAATTCGGTCATTCCGAGGATGGCGTTCATGGGCGTCCGGATTTCGTGACTCATGCTGGCGAGGAACGCCGACTTCGCCCGAGTCGCCACCTCGGCCGCCTCCTTGGCGAGCCGCAGCTCCTCCTCGACCCGGCTCCTCTCAATGGAGTAGCGGATTGTCCGTTCGAGCAGAACCGGATCGACCCGGCCTTTGATCAGGTACTCATAGGCGCCGGCGCGCATGGCTTCGAGATCGATCTGCCGATCGTCCTGGCCCGTGAGCAGGACCACCGGTGTCGCTATCCCGCGTTCGACGACCTCTCGCAGCAGGTCGAGGCCGGTGCGCTCACCCAGT
>CAMYJM010000185.1 GCA_947258635.1 uncultured Acidimicrobiaceae bacterium | reverse complement strand
TGATACCGTTGTAGAGAATCTGGTCCGTATCGCCGTCGTCCTTTCCTGCCGCATATCCGGCCTGGTACGCGTCCAGCGCTTGCTTGGCGAGGTTGCGGCGACCCGGGTTGGCGATCCACTCCCGCTTGAGCCGGCCGGCCATGATGCCCAGCGTCTCGGCGTCGGCGCGGACGGCATCGGGCAGCCCTTTCAAGGTGGCGAGAGCGGCGACGTTGTCGCCGGTGCCCGAGAGCGCAACCGCGAGTTGCTGGGCTATCTGGACGTCACCCGCGAACGGAGTGGCCCCATCCGGCATGGTGAATTCGAGATATCGCTGCATCAGGTTGATCGCCGGCTGGTAACGCATGTGGGCGCTCAGTGCCAGGCCCAGCGCTCGTTCCACGGTGGGAAACTCGGGGTCCGCTCCGAGCAGCTTCGCGGCTAGAGCCGCCATCTCGTCGGCATTGCCCAGATCGGTCGCCGCCGACACCTGGTTCATCAGCTGCACGACCTCGGGAGCCTCGCCGTACACCACCCGCCGCTCGTGCTCCGTCGGATTGCCCCGCAGCAGCCGGACCTTCAGCACGTTGATCGGCTGGGCGCCGACCTTGGCGGGCTTCACCAGCTCGGCATGGTTACCCGAGACGAACTCATGCTCATCGAAGGGGAAGGGGTCGAGGGCGCTCTCGGGCGGGACGAACTTGTCCTTGGTGCCGGCGACGAGTGTCAACCTGAAACGCCACTGCTTGTCGGTAGCGTCGCGGCGGTCGTCGATCAGCTCTTTCCAGGCGGCCCGTAGATTCGTGATGAAGGGTCCCAGGTCGGACATGTCGGCAACCTGGTTCTTGAGGAAGCTCCCGAAGCGGGCCTTGTGCAGTCCACCGCTCGGGGTGGCGTACAGCACGACCTCGGTCACCCTGTCGAGATGAACCTCCCGTTTGCGGGCTATCTCTTCGAGCAGCAAGGACTGGATCACGAGCCCGCCCATGCTGTGGCCGACGAGCACCAGCTTCTCGTAGCCGCCGAACGACGAGTCGAGCAGCGTGCGGAGCTGCTGTCCGAGCGTCGTGATGTTGGGATCGTCCTGCCAGAAGAACTTCTGCACGGCGTAAGTCAGGTTCAGCGTGGAATCGTATTGCCAGAAGTGGTAGTCGTAGCTCTCGAGGTCGGCATCATCCTGCAGCGCCTCGGGGAACCCACTCCAGGTGGCAACGCCCTTGCCGCTGAATCCATGCACGAACAGCACCGCTGCGGTGGCGGAGCCGCCCTGCGAATTGGCAAACCGGACGGGGTTCTCAACGGTCATGGCGTGTCCTCTCGGTGGGTGGGGTGTGACGGAAAGGCTTCATCGAGGGTATGGAAGTCGCTCGCGCCGCGATGTGGTGACGCCGGGAACGCCACTACGAATCGAAGTTCGCTCGGCACCTCGGCCAGGGCGCCGACCACGAGCTGAGAGACATTGGTCGGGGCCTGCTCGTAGTGGTCCGTGTCGAGGAGCGCGGCCTTCGTGTCCCGAACCTGTGCTTCCCAGTCGTCGGCTCGCTCGAGCCACGCGGCGAACAGCTCCACGAGCTCGGAGCTTCTTCCGTCGATCACTACGACGGGCGGAAGCTTCCACTGATGGACGGCGACGCCGGTTTCCTTGAGCACCCAGCGGGAGACTATCGAGCGGTTCGACAGGTAGACCGCGAGCACGTCGGCTTCTCTCAGTCCCGATTGGACGGCGTCGGTGATCATGGCTCCCAGCTGGATCTCTGTCTCGGCGATCCAGACTCCGTACCCACGGCCTACCAGCTCCTCGCGCAGCCGGGTTACCGTTGCGAGATCGCGAAAACTGTGAGAGAGGAAGCACCACGGCGCGTCCTTGGCCAGGTCCGGGGTCGTCACGTTGGCAAGCTGAGCCGCCAGCTCGTGATCGGGTTGGAGCAGCACGTCGGGGAGTGCACCGAACTCGCCGATGTTGGCGACGTGGCCCCAGAGCAGATCGAGCGTTTTGCGGGCCGGAAAGAACGAATAGCGAATCCGGCGCTCGGGTTGCTTGGAGTGTTCCAGGAGCGCCCCCTCGAGAGTATCCGCGCTGATCCGGAGCCCATGCACGCTTCGCAAGCGGCTTGCCAAATACTTGGCAGGCTTCCACGGGAATCGGTCGGCGTCGGCGAGGAGACGCGTGGTGAGCTCGAGCGCCCGATCGGTTTCGTCCGCCGCCAGATTCTCCATGCGATGAGCCTACCGATAGTCGCCAACCCGACGCTGCAGTGAGATTCGGCGCAAGAGCCGACACCGCCGTCGTCGGGCGAGTATTCTCAATCTGTCCAGCCGAATGCCGCTGTCCGAGGTTGTTTTCCGAGAATCGGAGTGCGCGCTACAGCGGGTCGGCAGAGGAGGATCATGGCAAGCTACTACTGTGCCGTCTGCGGCAAGTCCGTAAGTACCAGCCGGGGGGAGCATGAGGCGTCGGCCCTGCATATGGCCAACGTCGCCCGTGCGGGCACCGAAGGGAGCTCGATCGAGGGGAGCTCGATTGAGGGGAGCTCGATTGAGGGGAGCTCGATTGAGGGGAGCTCGATTGAGGGGAGTTCCATCGAGGGGAGCTCGATCGAGGGTATCGGCAGAGGCTGAGCCGAATAGCCGAAATCCCAGGGTGATTGCTGAACCGGGAGGCCGGAGGGGGCCGGCCCCCGGGCCCCGGCCGTAAGAACCGACGAGCGAGAGCCATGGGCGAACGCGAACAACTCGAGCTGGCGATCGCGGCCCAAGAACGCCTGCGCGGGGTCGTTGGCGATGACGTGGTCGATGCAACGATCACGGCGCTCCGCGCCCGGATGGACGCGCTCACCGGAGGTGGCCCGGGCGAGAAGCGGCGCAAGCAGGTCACGGTCCTGTTCGCGGACGTCTCCGGCTTCACGAGCGCCAGCGAGGCTATGGACGCCGAGGAGGTCGCCGATTCGGTCAATATCCTGTGGCAGCGACTCGACGCCGCCATCACCGATTTCAACGGGCGGATCGACAAGCACATCGGCGATGCCGTCATGGGTTTGTGGGGAGCCGACGAGGCCCGCGAGGACGACCCGGAACAAGCGATTCGGGCCGCTCTCGCCATGCTCGCAGCCGTCGAGGAGCTCGCCGGAGCCGGGCAAGCGCAATTGCCGATTCGTATAGGCATCAACACCGGCCCGGTGATGCTGGGTGAGGTGGGGACTACCGGCGAATACACGGCGATGGGGAACACCGTCAATGTTGCCGCCCGGATCCAGGCGGCCGCCCCTGTCGGTGGCGTCCTGGTCAATCACGATACCTACCGCCATGTGCGTGGCGTGTTCTCAGTCGAGTTGCAGGAACCGCTCGCCGTGAAGGGGATGTCGGAGCCGCTGCGCACGTACACCGTGGCTACGGTGCGGCCCCGGGCGTTCCGGCTCGAAGCGCGCGGTGTCGAGGGTGTCGAGACGCGGATGATCGGCCGCGACGCCGAGCTGCGGCGCCTCCAGGAGGCGCTCGGCACCGCGATCGGGGAGCAACGCCTGCAGTTCGTGGAGGTCATCGGCGACGCCGGCATCGGCAAATCGCGCCTCCTCTACGAGTTCGAGGATTGGTTGCGGGTGCAGCCGAACGAGGTCCGCATGTTCAAGGGCCGGGCGGATCATCAGCACCAGGGGGTGCCGTACGGGCTTGCCCGGGATGTCTTCTATTTCCGTTTCGAGACTGCCGATGACGATCCCCCCGATGTGGTGCTCGCCAAGCTCGAAGAGGGCGTAGCCGGCTTCATGGGAGGCGACACCCGCGAGCAGGCGCACCTCATCGGGCACCTCATCGGCCTCGACCTCAGCGGCACAGAGCTCCTCGGGGGCATCATCGATGATGCCAAGCAGCTCCACGACCGAGCGCTCCAGTCGATAACCCGGTTGTTCCTGGCGGTGACGGCCCAAACGCCCGCCGTGGTGCTGCTCGAGGACATCCATTGGGCAGATCAGGCCTCGCTCCAATTGGTGCGCCATATCGTCCGGACCTGCCGCCAGGCGCCGATGTTGATCTTGGCCCTGATGAGACCGTCCCTGTTTGAGCGATTGCCCGGTTGGGATGACGAGCTGCCGGGGCTGACGCGGGTCACCCTGAATCCGCTTTCGGATGCCGAGACCGGCCAACTCTTCGATGAGGTGCTGCAGAGGGTTCCCCTCGTCCCGGAGCAGATTCGCGACCAGATCGTTGCCAACGTCGACGGCAACCCCTTCTATGTGGAAGAAGTCATCAAGATGATGATCGAGGACGGGGTGGTCGTCACGGGGGACGACGTTTGGCATATGGAGCCGATCCGGCTCGGCGACCTGCATGTGCCGGCCACGCTGACCGGCGTGCTGCAGGCTCGGCTGGACCGCCTCGAGCCGCTCGAGCGCGACACCCTGGGGCGAGCGTCGGTGGTCGGGCGGATCTTCTGGGACGCCGCCATTCCGCCCCGGGACATGGATGAGCCCAGGTCGGCGGAGCCTGCACTGAACGGCGAATTGCCGGAGGTGCTCGACGCGCTGCAGCGCAAGGAGCTGATCCGGCTGCACAACACACCCGACTTCGCCGATACCGATGAGTACATCTTCAATCATTCGATCTTGCGGGACGTCACCTACGAAGGGGTCCTCAAGTCGCGGCGCCCGGCCTATCACGGTTGGGTGGCGCGCTGGCTGGCGGGACGCCCCGAGGTGATGGCCTATCCGGCGATGATCGCCCGCCACTATGAGCTTGCCGACCTTCCCGACGAGGCGGCCCGTTGGTATGGCGAAGCCGCCCGGGGGGCACAGGCCCGCTATGCCAACGACGAAGCAGTCGAGTACTACCGCCTGGCCCTGCAGCCGGAGTCGCTGGACCGGGCGACCCGGGTTGCGCTGAACCGCGGTCTCGGCGAGGTGCTGATGCTGCAGGCCCGCTACGACGAGGCGCTATCGGCGATGGAGGTCATGTTGGACCAGGCCCGGGTCGGCGACGATATCGCCGGTCAGGCGCAGGCGCTGAACGCGATTTCGGCCATGTACACCCGCCTCGGCCGCGGCCGCGCCGCCCTGGAGACCTCCGAGGAAGCCGAGCAGCTGCTGCGCGGGAGCGCCGAGCTGCATACGGTCGAGCTCGCCAACGTGCTCAACCGGATCGGCGGGGCCCATCTGCGTCTGGGACAGATGGAGGCCGCCCGCCGGTACGGCGAGGAGGCGCTGGCACTTGCTGCCGGAGTCGACCACGCCACAGGGATGCGGGCCGCCCTCAGCCTGCTGGGAGCGCACAAGAACGGCATCGGCCAGCACTCCGGAGCGGCGGTGTACTTCGAGCGGGGCCTCGAGCTGAGCCGCAAAGTCGGCGACCGTTTCGGTGAGGGGAGGGCGCTGCTCAACCTCGGCGAAGTGGCCCGGCTCCAGGGCGATTTCGCGACAGCCGCCAAGAGGTCGCGCCAGGCGCTGGTAATTCAACGAGAGCTGGGCGATCGCGACCAGTTGGCGCTGACGATGAGCAATCTCGGCGCCGCCTACGTAGGCATGGGCGAATACGCCGAGGCGGTAGCTCAGCTGGGCGAGGCCGGGGGCGAGTTCTCGGCGGCCGGTGCCGCCGAGCACATCTCGGAGACCTGCCGTTTGCTAGCAGAAGCCCATCTCGGGCTGGGCGAAGTAGACGAGGCGCTGCTCCACGCCAAACAGGCGCTCAGCGTGGCCGCCACCGAGGAGAACCCCGAGCACATCGGCCACGCGTGGCGCGTGCTCGGAAGGCTGGCAGCCACGCAGCGCAACGCCGTCGAAGTGGAATGGGGAGGAGCGACGGCACGGTGGGATCCCGCCGCCTGCTTCCAGAAGGCCGTCACCACCTTTGCCGAGGCCGGGATGGAGGGCTTCGAAGCGCTCGCACTGTGGGACTGGGCCGCAGTCGACTTGCGGCA
>CAMYJM010000184.1 GCA_947258635.1 uncultured Acidimicrobiaceae bacterium | reverse complement strand
CGTGCGATCTTTGGCCTCGTCGTGATGCACCGTCGGCTTGCCGAGCAAGTCGCGCAAGTCTTCGTCGCCGATCTCGAGCGGCACTGCCGCCTGTTCCATCGCGATCTTGGAGACACCTTTGCGGACTACCTTGCCGAGGAGCCGCTCCAGGGTGCGGACCCCGGCCTCTTGGGTGTAACCGTCGACGATCGTCGAGATCGCTTCGTCCGACAGGTGGATTTCGTCTTCCTCGAGACCGGCTCGTTCAATCTGACGGGGCAGCAGGTGGTCGCGAGCGATCGTGAGCTTCTCATTGTCGGTGTAGCCGTCCAGCCGGATCACCTCGGTGCGATCGAGCAATGGTGCCGGGATGCTCTCGACGACGTTGGCGGTCGCCAGGAACAGCACGTTCGACAGGTCGAGGTCGAGCTCCAGGTAGTTGTCGCGGAACGTGTGGTTCTGAGCCGGGTCGAGCACCTCCAGCAGCGCCGACGAGGGATCGCCCCGCCAGTCCGAGCCGACCTTGTCCATCTCGTCGAGTAGGAAAACCGGGTTCATCGTCCCGGCTTCGGTGAGCGCCCGCACTATGCGACCGGGACGCGCCCCTACGTAGGTGCGGCGGTGGCCCCGAATCTCGGCTTCGTCACGAATGCCGCCGAGCGCCACCCGGACGAAGTCGCGCCCCAGCGCTCCGGCGACAGATTCGCCCATTGAGGTCTTGCCCACGCCGGGAGGTCCGACCAGGAGAATGATCGTGCCGGCACCGCGGCCTGCAGCATCCGTCCCGAGCCCGCGGTCGTGGCGGAGCTTGCGCACGGCGAGATGCTCGATGATCCGGTCTTTCACGTCTTCGAGGCCGGTGTGGTCGGCGTCGAGAACCTCACGAGCGGCCTGCAGATCGAAGCTGTCATCGGAGGTGGTCTCCCACGGAACGTCGAAAACGGTGTCGAGCCAGGTGCGGGTCCAGGAGTGCTCCGGGCTCTGTTCGCTCATCCGCTCCAGTCGATCGATCTCCTGGGAGACGGCGTCCGCGACCTTCTCCGGGAGGTCGCGCTCCTCGAGCTTCTGGCGGTACTCGGAAATCGCGTCCGAGCCGCCCTCTCCAAGTTCAGAGCGGATCGATTCCATCTGCTGGCGCAGCAAGAACTCGCGTTGCGTCTTGTCGATTCTCTCGGTGGCGTCCTCGCGGACCTTCTGCCGGATCTCCATGTCGGCAAGGATCTCGTTCATCCACCCGAGCACGATGCGGAGCCGCTCCTCCACGTCGATCGTCTCGAGTACCTCGATCTTCTGGCGCAGTGAAAGGTCGGGGGAGTACACGGCAAGGTCGGCGAGCTGGCCGGGGTCCTCGATGCCGAGGATCCGGGAAGCAGCTCCGCCGATGCCGCGATGCTCCATTATCTCTGTCACGACTGCGCGGTACTCGCGCACCATGTCGGCCACCACGCCGGGGAAGGTCGCCGGGTCCTCGACGGGGAAGGCCTCCACCCACAAGACCTCGCTCGCCCGCGGCCGGCCGGCACCCACCTTGGCGCGCGCCACGCCGGCAATGAGCGCGGTCGGGCTGTCCTCCCCGCTGACCTCTTGGATTTCCGCGATCGTGCCGACCGCGGCGAAGCCGTCGTCGGTCCGTGGGATCAGAAGCAGCCGGCCCCCGTTCTCCTCGGCGGCGGCAACGGCGCGGCGCGCTTCGTCGGATTCAATGCCAACGGTGATCACCATGTGAGGGAACACAACGCCGTTGCGCAGCGGTAGCACCGGAAGGGTCAGTGTCGAGGTGTCGGCCATGAGGTCCTTTCGTCCCAGGACGGGTTGTAGCGCCTTCTGGGATCGATCTATTCCCGGTTTCTGCGGAAATCTGAGCGATACAGACTCAGATTATAGGTTATCTGGTGACTTACTCCGGGGGCTTGGTAGCCTCGGTCCCATGGCAAGCGACCCCGTTGTGGCCCGTCGAGAGATGGACGGACTGCTCAGGCGGGGCCGGCTCACGTCATTTGATCCAAGCTGGTTCCGCTACGGGGGCCGAGTGCTGACGCCCGCAGAGATCGTGGCCATTCTCCGGCCGCACCTCACCGCCGACCGCATCGCGCGGATCGACACGGTGCTCGAGGAGCGCACCTACAACCTGGCCGTGGTGGTGGACGGCATGGTCGACACCGGCAATGTCAGCGCCGTGATGCGCTCTGCCGACGCATTTGGCGTCCAACCCTTTCACGCAGTTGACCGAGCCGGCGGCTACAAGCACTCGAGACGAACCGCGCAGGGAGCGCGCAAATGGGTCGATCGGTGGGTGTGGCGGGAGGCTGCCGAGGCGATCGGGGCGCTGCGCCACCAGGGCTACCGCCTGGTCGTTGCGGATCTCGACCCAGGGGCGACGCCGGTGGCCGATGCCGATCTCAGTGCTCGAACCGCGCTGATCTTCGGCAATGAGCTCAGCGGGGTCAGCGACGCCTTTCGGGCCGCCTCCGATGAGGTCGTGGCCATAGGGATGTCCGGGTTCGCGCAGTCGCTCAACATCTCGGTAGCGGCCGCGATCTGCCTCTACGAGGCCCGCCGCTGCCGGCTGGAGCGGCTGGGCGCCCACGGCGACCTGGCCGCTTCCGATCGGGAACGGCTGCAAGCGGTGTTCACGATCAAATCGGTGCGCCACTCTCGCAAGATCATCGAGTGGGCGCTCGAGGAGAGTGGACGGCTCACGGCCGAGCCACCGCCACCAACTTGAGCTGCTGGGCAGTCCCCTCCGACAGCGTCACATAGGACAGCTCCCCGGGAACGAAGCTCAACGCCTCGCCCTGGATCTCGTCGGGCGATGGTGCCAGACACGGCTCCGCCGCCAGCGTCGCCTCGTATCCGAGGTCGGTCCGCACCCACATCCAAACCTCGTTGTAGCCGCGCAGGGCTACCACGCTGCCATCGGTGGAGACGTCGGCTGCGGTGACCTGGCCGTTGTCGGCAAACTCGAACTCGGCGATCGGGCTCATGGGGATCGGCTCAGCCGGTGCCGCCGGCGGGGCCGGAGCGCGATAGACGACGGCGCGCTCATCCTGCTGGCGCTTGGTGACCACGAAGATGTCGCCGGTGAGGGGGTCGACCCACATCGCCTCCGAGTCCTCCGCTTCGGCGGGGTAGCTGAGCCGGATCGTCGCCACGGCGGACAATGCTCGCGGGGGATCCGTCAGGTCGGGCTCGGGAAAGCGGAGCAGGCTGATGGTGGTGCGCAGCCGCAGGTTGTCGCCGATGTCGCCGATGTAGACATAGCTGATTCCGGGGTCGGGGCCGGGGCCAACCGCAATGTCCTCCCAGTCGAAGCCGAGGACTCCCTCGACGGCGATGGTGGCCAACTCGCTGCCGTCGGCGCCCACCGCGTGCAGCAGCGACTCGTTGCCCGAGTCATTGATGACCCAGAAGGCGCCGTCGTTGGCCCGGCTCGCCGCCAGGCCGGATGCTTCAACTACACCCTCATCGGCAACGGTGCCGAGCTCCTCGATAGCGGGGTCGTACAAGTCACACACGGTCTCTCCCGGGGGGATCTCCGGCGCGGCGGGGACTCCCAGCGTCGTCGTGGTGGTCGATGTCGAGGCCGTCGTCACCGGCGCCAGCGATGTCATCTGCGGTCCCGCAGTCGTTTCGGCGCGCGGCGCGCCGGCGGCACCGGGAGCCACACACGCCTGGCAGAGGGCGGCGACTGCAGTGAGTGCCACGGCTAGTCGAGGGGCGGCCTTGATCACCCTGCGATGATGCCAGGTCGGCGCGGCAATGGAACGCTACTGCCCGGTTGTGGCGAGGAGGCGCAGCGCGATCGCTTCGGCAATGGTGCTGCGCCGGAGATCGTCGAGGTCCTGGCTCTCGTTGGGGCCGTGGGCGGCGCTCGTCGGGTCGCCGGCTCCGGTCAGCAGGATGGCGGCGTTCGGGAAGGTGTCGGCGAATGCTGCCACGAAGGGGATCGAGCCGCCGGCACCGATCTCAACGACCTCCCTATCCCAGGCGGCGGCAAAAGCTTGCCGGTAGGCGTCGTAGGTCGGCCCGGTGGTGTCGAGGTCGAAGGCGGCGCCGGCGCTGCCTGCAGTGACCGTCACCTCGGCTCCCCACGGCGCGTTGGCCACGAGATGGGCGCTGAGCGCGTCCATGGCGGCGGCCGGGTCTTGACCGGGGGCGAGCCGGAGGCTCACCTTGGCCTGCGCCGCCGGGACCAAGGCGTTGATCGACTCTGCGACCCGGGGGGCGTCGATGGCGAGCACGGCGATGGCCGGCTTTCTCCACATCCGCTCGGTTATCGAGCCGGTCCCGAGAAGGGCGAGACCACCGACGGCGCCCGCTTGCGCCCGGAGCTCGGACTCATCGAGATCGATCGGCGTGGAACCGCCCGAGACGAGCCCGGCAACCGCCACCTCGCCGGCCTCGTCGTGAAGCGTTGCCAGCAGCCGGCTCAATGCCGTGAGCGCGTCGGGGACGGCGCCCCCGAACTGGCCGCTGTGGATTGCCGAAGCCAGCGTGCGCACCTCGACCACACAGTCGACCAGCCCGCGCAGACTGACGGTGAGCGCCGGCTCTCCGACCCGCCAGTTGCCGGAGTCGGCGATGACGATCGCGTCGGCAGTCAGCAGATCGGTATAGGCGTTCAGGAAGTCCGTGAGGTGGGCCGACCCGATCTCCTCCTCCCCTTCGACGAACAGCTTCACCCCGACCGGGGGAGCCCCGCCGTGGGCTCGGATCGCGCCAAGGTGGACGACCACGCCGGACTTGTCGTCGGAAGTGCCGCGGCCGTAGAGCCGGCCGGCGCGCTCTTCCGGCTCGAACGGGGGCGAGTCCCACAGCTCGGGCGCCCCCGGAGGCTGGACGTCGTGGTGGGCGTACAGCATCACCGTCGGAGCGCCGGCGGGGGCGGCTATCTCGCCAAACACTGCCGGGTGGGCACCCTCGAGCTCGAGAAGCTGGACGTTCTGGAGCCCTTCGTCCTCGAGCAGCTCTTTGACGGCTTCGGCCGAACGCCGCACCTCGGCAGCGTCGAAGCCGGGCGCACTGACGGACGGGATTCTCACCAGCGACTCGAGGTCGCTCCGTATCCTGTCGAAGTCGGCGGTCACTGCGGCGATGAGCTCTTCGTGCATGCCGCGAGGCTAGTGGCGGCGCGGCGGGCGTCATCCGTCGGGGCGGCCGCGGCAGGTATCCTCGATCCATGCTCGATCTGGTACCGGTTCCCCTGATCATCATCGCCGTCGTCTCCACCCTGCTCTTCACCGGTCTCCGGTTTTGGGCGCCCAAAGCCGCGGCGCGTCGATTGGAGCAACGCGGATCGATCATCGGGCCTGCGCTCACCCCGACGTACGAGGAGCAGGCCATGAGGCGGTCCGGTATGGAATTGCAGGATCTGGCGAGCAGAAAGCTCCACGACGACATGGTCGCCGAGGGGCTGGCGTTGAAGCGCCGGGGGCGCGCCGGGACTACTGAAGAGCGACTACAAACGATCGGGCGCGCCATCGGAAAGCTCGAAGACGCGGTGGCCGCCCGGCCCCACAGCTACGAGTCCACCAAACTGCTCGGGGAGCTGTGCCTGGATCAGGCGTTGCTGATGGAGGGCGCGGCCGCGGTGGCGCCGCTGCAACGGGCGGCGCAGCTGTTCGAGGAGGCTTCCGGCCTGCGCCGCGGCGTCATCGACAATCACATCGGCCGCGGGTGGAGCTATTTGGAGATGACCCGGGTCGATCCCGAATGGGCGGGGACCTATGCCGTCAAGGCCGTCGCCGGTTTCGTGGGCGGATTCGAGCGGGTCAAGCAGAACGTATGGCTGATGCGGGGCTGGGGCTTGGCGATCGACCGGTACGCCCGGTCGTCGGAACAGGATGCCGCGCTGCTCGCGGCGTTCGAGGCCGACTACCGGGCCGCTCTTGGTGAGCACCGCGGCGGCA
>CAMYJM010000183.1 GCA_947258635.1 uncultured Acidimicrobiaceae bacterium | reverse complement strand
GATGCGCACGTCGACGATGTTGGCATTGATCCAGTCCGGGTCGATCACGAAGCTGCGGCCTCCGGTCGGCTGGTAGGCGAACTCTCCGAAGACCTCCTTGATGAAGCTCTGCGAGCGCACCGCCAGGCCGCCGCGGTCGGCGCTGCTGGTCCGTTCGCTCACCCGGTAGGTGGTGTCCTCGTCGACCCGAGCCCGGACTTCCAGAGCAAGCCGGTAGCGCGACCAGTTGTACAACACGTGGACCGCCCGGGTCTCCATCCGTTTCTCGACGAACGGCTCGGCCGTTGTGGCGATCATCTCGTAGCCGGACATCAGCGACTCGGGAACGATGGCGCCGACGGTCAGCGTGGCCTTCTCGAACGTGATGGTGTCGTCGACTTCGAGCCGGCGCAGCGCGGCGGAGCGATCGCCGAGGACGAGCTCGTCGGGGGCGAGATCGGATATGCCGACGATGTGTTCGAGTCCCTCGGGGGCGACGATGGCGGAATGCACCGGGATTACGTAGCCCGCCCGGGGCTGGTCGACCGGTGTGCCGTCGGCCTTGTGGCTCGCCTTGATGTGCAGCGTGGCGGTCCGTATCTCGGTGATCGCCTCGATGCCGTCGACGCCAACCAGGGATTCGGCGAAGCCATCCGTGAGGCCGTTGGGCATCCACACGAAGAACTCGTCGGGCGGTGGCGGCAGTGTGGTGGTGGTGGTTGTAGTAGTGGTTGTAGTTGTCGTGGTGGTGGTCGTGGAGGAGGAGGGAGGTGGGGCCGTGGTCGTCGGGGCGGCTGTAGTCGAGGAGCCGTCGGGCGGCGGGGTCGGCGACGTCTCCGCCGTGGCTCCGGGAGAACAGGCGGTGGCGATCAGGGCGATGGCGACGAGTGCCTTGCGCACCCCGAGATACTACGGCGGTTTGGTGCCCCGGACGCGCCACGACCGGCCGGAGGCAAACGGCGGCCGGTCGTCAGCGCTGGCTGGGTTGGCTAACAGCAGTCCGGGTGGGGTGGGTTCGACGCGGTGGCTCGGTCGGCCGCGGCGCGAGCCGCGTTCCCAGCCGGATGAGGCCGGCTGCCACGCGGGCTCGCAGCGGGTGGCCGGGAGCAAATCCGGCGAGGACGATGGCCTCGCCGGAGCGGCGCTCAACTTCACGGGCCCGATGGCGGGCCATTGTCTCGGCATAGTGGATGCCGGATAGTCCGATCATGTTTGGTCCTCTCGAGGTTCTTGGTCGGCGGGGCGGGCCGCCAGGAAGGCTTCCAGCAGGCGTCCCGTCTCGGGGACGGAGTCACGGCGCAGGCTGTAGCGCTGGTCGTCCCGGCCGATGATCACGCGCACCAGGCCGGCTCGGCGCAGGATTCCCATGTGATGGTGGGTCGTCGACTTGGCGAGGTCGACCCGTTCGGCGATCTCCTTCAACCCGAGGTCGCCCTCTGCGAGTATCCCCAGGATGCGGAGCCGGCGCTCGTCGCCGAGCGCCTTGAACGTGTCGACCAGGTATGCGGGCGGAGCGTCGGCGTCGGCTTCCAGGTGCTCATCGGCGACCGAATAGCAGAAGACACGGAGCGTCTGATGCTCCGAGATCACCACCCAGGGACGGATGGATACCGAGGGGATCAGCAGCACACCGCTCACCTGCGGCTGCATCTCGAAGGTGATCCCGTTGGTGACCTTTTCGACGAGCCGATCGGGGCTCATGGTCTTGGCGAGCGCCCGGGTGGCGGCCGCGTCCCTGTCGAGGACGGCCTGACGTTCGGCGAGATACGGGCCGACGGCATCGCCAAAACGTTCGATGACCGACGCAATGTCCTCGCGCATCTGCTCCGGATCCCGCTCGAGAACGCCGGCGACTTCAGACTCGCCGAACAGCTCGCGCACCGCATCCTGGTCGCCCTGAGCAGCTCTTTCGATTGTTTCCTTGTCATGGCCGTGGGACGGCTTTAGTCCGCAGCACTCCAGCAGCATCGATCGCAAGACTGTTGGATCCATCCGGCGGATCTCAGCCACGAGGGTGGCAACGGTGCGCGGAGCGGGCAGGTCGTGGGCGACGCCGATCATCGGGAGTCCGAGCTGCGCCCACGATCCCATCTCCTTTATGTCGGTGATGAGGGTTTCGTCGCCGTTGTCCTGGACGGCCAGGGCAAGTTCGGTGCCGACCTCGTACTGGTCGTGGTCACTCTCGCCATGGAACACGAACAGCGCCAGCAGGACCTCGTACACCGGATCCGACTCGACGCTCACGCTCAGCGAGCGCTGCCTGTCGGTGAAGTCTCGCACCTTCGGTCCGGAAACTGTCATGTGGTTCTACCCTTGCTGCCTCGTTCGATCTACATCGAACAGTACGATATGTTTGCACATGTGTCAAGAGGGTGATCTTGTTTCATGCCGTTCTTGCGGATATACGCGCCAAATATGGCGCGTATGTCCGCAAGAACGGGAGAAGTCGTCGCGCCTTCTACACTGCAGTTTCGAGCGGGCCCGTAGCTCAGTTGGTTAGAGCAGGGGACTCATAATCCCTTGGCCGCAGGTTCGAGTCCTGCCGGGCCCACAAGTGGTTTTTGAACCCTGAATCTCCCCTGGTCAGGATGTGGTTCTTGGATCTTGTCCTATTGCATAGGCAAGTGTTGTTTCTCACACGCTTCGAGGCTGCAGAGCATCGAAGTCCGTCTCGCGGGTCAGACGAGTCGTTGCTCGCGACCGGCGATAACGGCGACGGCTCTGTGACAGAGCTCTAACGCGGTGGGGTTTGATGGTGCCTTCGCTGACCGAAGCTGGTCGAACGCTCGGTTTCGCCGAGCGGTTTGACCAGGGCAGTGAACGGCGACTCATCGTTGTGCGACCACCTGTAAGGGCGTTCGTAGCCGTGGGCGGCGTAGTACTCCCGCGACTTGTCGATGTAGCTGACGAACACTCGATAAGCGGGGTGGACTCGCGTTTGCACTCGGTCACTCATGTCGTCCTCCGATCGTCCAGCATACCGCTCGAGAATCTGGCGTCCGGCCACCGCACGGCGAACCTTTTCAAAGAAACCTGCGCACAGCCGACGCGAGCTAACAGCGTATGCCAAACTGTCCGGAACTACTGCCGCTCGAAGGCCTTGCGCCCCTGGGCCGAGGAACGGTTCTCGTGCTAGACGGCAGGGGAGGGCGTGGTCGAATGGCGAGATGGCCGGGTGCACGTGGCCGGTTGGTGGCACTCGCCCTGGGGTTCTTGATCATGGCGGGCGGTGCCGGGCTCGGGTTTGCAGCTCGGCCGCCCTCTGTTTGGATCGATGCCCCACTCGACGGAACCACTCTTGACCAGGCTGACGGCGCGATTCATATCGTGGGTCACGTCACCGAGCCCAACGGCGTCGATCGGGCACGCCTCGACGCTGACGGCGCCCGCGTCGCCAGAACTCTACTGACACCGGAGCCCGGCGAGTTAGTAACGGTCGAGTTTGGTTGGCAACCAACGCCGGGACGACATGTCTTGTCGCTCTGGACGCGGAACGCAGCTGGCGAGTGGGTAGGCCCGGCCATCGCCACGGTGACCGTGGAAGGGGAAAACCCGGAGCCGCCGCCAGTCGCTCCGACCACCTCCAGCCCCCCGACGACCTCGAAGCGAACCGCCAAGACGCTCGGAGAGATCCCCACACCATGAGAACCATCAACCGCACCGGGGGATCCTGGATCGTTGTGGCCACGCTGGTGGCTGCGGCCTGCTCGACGACTGCAGGGTCGGAGGGCGAAAGCGATAGCGATCCCAGCGCCTTCGAGCAGCTCGTCGCCGAGCTGGACGAAGACGTGGTGCCGCTAGATACGGCTCTGCAGGCGTTCGCCCTTGCGATCGGTTCGCTGCCCGGGGTCGAGATCCCTGAAGGCCGCCGCGAGCTGATCCCGTCGGCGAGCGGAGCGCTGCGCTGGGTTCGCGGCCATTGGGATGAACTGAGCGCAGAACAGCAGGCAGCCGTCGATCGTTACGTGCGAGGCGAGGCGAACGATGCCGTGGGGTCCAACTCGGTGATCCTGGCCGTAGCCGCGGTGCCGATCCTCACCGCGGCCGATGATGATGTCGATAGCCTCGCCTTGCTCGGGCTCATCGAGCAAGACCTCGCAAAACTGTCCACCAGGCTTGGTCGGCCCTTGGGGATTCCGGTCGAGCTCCAGATCGCCCCCAAGTTTGTTGACGGCGATGGGGCGATGTTCGCCCGTCCGGTGGATGCGAGTGGCGGGTGGTCGGGCACTCCGGTGAAGTGCGTCGTCACGGTCGGGAAGCTTGGGATTGACGTTGCCCAGCAGATCGACAGTGCCGGTGTAGCGTCGACCGAGTTGGAGTCCTTCGTCGCCCACGAGTTGTTTCACTGCTACAGCTACACGGTCGGGAATCCGGCGCTGTGGCCGCAGCGGCCCGCCTGGGTGATGGAAGGCATGGCGGAATGGGCAGGCGAGTCCATATCCGGTGGAACGACCGATTCAGCGTGGTGGAAAGGCTGGTTGCTGGGTGGAACCGCGTCGCTATTCAAGCGCACATACTCCGGCGTGGGATTCTGGTCTCATCTCGATGAACACGGCGGTCTCTTGTGGGCTACCGCCCTCGACATCATGGCTGCGAGCGACGCTGGGAGCGACAGCGCCTACGCGGCGGCTGTGGCGACCGGTGGGCCCGACATGGTGACAGCGTGGGGCCCGGGCTACTTTCGCGATCCGCAGTACGCGCCTACCTTCGACCAGAACGGGCCGGGCATCCCGAACGTGAAGCCGGACGCCACGGACCACGGAGCGATCGGCTCAGGCGGATCGGCCACGATGACCGCTCCTGTTCTCGCCGCCGCCACCCACCAGGCCGATCTATCGGCCGACGTCATCACCATCAGCGCGCCCGGCGCGGGAATGGTCCAATTCCCTGACGGCGTTATTGCCACTCTGCCGGCGGCCGAGGTGCTGTGCACTGAACCGGGCGGATGCCAATGCCCTGACGGCAGTCCCGGCATTGATACGATCTTCCGCCAGACGATTCCCGGGCAGGCTCGTGCCGGCCTGAGCGGTCATCTCCAGGGCTCCGAGCTGACCATTACCGGCTGGGCGTTGGAGGACTTCTGCGAGAACCCGCCGGTACCGGCCTGCATGATCGGGAATTGGTTGAGCGAGGAGTATCGGGCCGCCGGCCAGGCGATCATCGGGGGCCTGGCGACAATGTCAATGATCATCGACCGCACCGGCCGCGGCGAAGCCGTGTTCGATCCTGAAGTGCCAATCAACGCTCGGATTGATGAGCCGGGCCTGACGCCCTGGGTCAAGATGGTGTTCTCGGGCCGCTACAACTTCACCGTCACCGCCAACGGCACCGCCGGTGAGGTGCTGAACGGGAACGCGTCGCTCGACTTCTTCGTGTTCAATGGTGGCTGGATTCCGGGAGAAAGCACTTCGCTCGTTACGGGGCCCGGGAGAATCACCAGCACATTCATCTGCACCGGAGACAGGCTGATCGCCAGGGCACCGGGCGGCGTCAGTGAGTTCGAGTTCTCAAGGGTCGATGACTGAGCCTGCTGGCTCAGAAGGGATGGGGCAATGACGTGGCCGAACGTTCGGGGAATGAGCAGACGAGTTGTATTCGGGTTACTCGCCGCCGTGATCTTCGTCGGCGCCTGCGGTGGGTCCGACGAGTCGCCGACGTCTGTGGCTCCCTCGTCGACTCGCGCACCCGGCGCCGGCGGTACAGCCACCACGGCCACTCCTGCGACGACGGCACCCGTGGCGAGCGAGCTGCCGCCGACCTGCTCGGTCATCTCGGCTGCCGAGATGACGGACATACTGGGCAACGACGTGACAATCGATGATTCGTTCGATTACAACTGCTACTACGAGTCGTCTGGCGAAGCCTCCTCGGAATATCCGAGGTCCCCGATTGTCGATTCGATGACCGGGATGGCCGAGTCGACTCGCTCGACAGATCCGGTGCTCTTGTCGATGGCCCAC
>CAMYJM010000182.1 GCA_947258635.1 uncultured Acidimicrobiaceae bacterium | reverse complement strand
GCACACCGATCATCACCGGCTGGCGGCCCGCGTAATCGGCGCTGATCTGCTCACCGAGCTCGGCGACACGTCGCGCCAAGTCGTCGGCACTGGCAACCTCTACGAAATCCGACATCACCGGCCTCCGAGCGTCACCGGCAACTGGCCGCGGAGCCACGTCTCGATACGGTCCGCCAGGCCCGATGCCGTCGGATCGGTCACCGCAAAGCTGCCGTCGGCGAGATCAGTGACGCCGCGCAAGCGGGCCCGCTGCAGAGCCGTGAGACGAACGGAACCCGGTCGCCCGCCACCACCTTGATCCTCGAGAAGTGGGGCCAGCAGCACGTCCTCCAGCGTGATCGTGTGCGCCCCCCAGTCGAGCAGCTCCCGGCTGTCGGCGAAGTGGTCCTCCGACTTCATCACGACGCCGATGAGGGTGCGGTCGCCGTGCTCGAAGGCGGAAACCAACACCTTGCCCGCCTTGTTGGTGAAGCCGGTCTTGAGGCCGATGACACCCGGAAAGACCCCCAGCAGCTTGTTGGTCGATCGAGCCTTGCGCTCCACGCCGGCCGGGTCGGGCCAGAATCTGGCGAACCGGGTACGCGCCATCTGCGCCAGGACCGGATCTTCCAGCAACGCGCCGGCCAGTTTCACCAGATCGTTCGCCGACGTGTAGTGCCCCTTGGCATCGAGGCCGTGCGGGTTCACGAAGTGCGAGTGCTCCAGCCCTAGCGCGGCGGCTTTGGCGTTCATCATCTCGGCAAAGCCCTCAACGGACCCGCCCACGTACTCGGCAAGCGCTACGGCGGCATCGTTGCCCGACCGCACCATGACGGCAACGAGCAGATCTTCCACGCTCCAGAGCTCACCGGGGGCGACCCCGATCTCAGCCTCGCCCGTGGCGGCCGCGGACTCGGTGATCCGCAATGTTTCGTCGAGCTCCGTGTGATCGCGCACGACGAGCGCCGTCATGATCTTCGTGACGGATGCCATCGGCCGCTCCAGATCGGCGTTCTGCGAAGCGAGAACCACCCCGGCGTCGGCGTCGTAGAGCACCCAAGACTCCGCCGTCAAAGGCGGGATCTTCGGGATCTCCTCGGAGATCGGCATACCACCGGGGGGGATGACGGCAACGAGCGCACAAGCGGCAATGAGACGGAGGCGTTCCATTCAGCGCTCCAGCAGCCGGCGAATACGCGACCGCACGATCGACTCGCCGAGCTGGGCCCCGGCATGGGCCGTGTCGGCCAGGATCTCTCCGGCGCGGCGCCGATTGTCCGGGTTGCGATGCCGCAAGAGCGGGGCCACGAGCTGCTGGAGGAGCTCGACTTCACGATCCGCGGCCAGCCTGATCGTGCGCAGGTGGCGCCCCTCGAGGCCCTGCCGGATGAGACGGCGGGCGGCCTGCGCCGTCGCCAGATCCTCGTCGCGGAAGATCTTGGTTCCATCGTCGAGCTCCATCGGCGTCAGCACGCCGTGGTCCATGAGCTCCTTGAGGTGGCGTGACGATAGTCCGGCGGCCTTGCCGAGCTCTTCGACCGTCATCGAGATCCCGGACGACGCGAAATACGTCTCGGGAGCAGGTCCCGCCGACGTCACATCGGGCGGGTCTTCGCCGCGGTCCCAGGCCGCCAAACGTGACTTGATGACCTTCAAGGGCAGGTAGTTGTCTCGCTGTTCACGAAGAATGAACGTGATCCGCTTGACGTCCTCCTCCGAGAAGAGACGGTATCCCGACGCGCTGCGCTGGGGCTCGATGAGCCCCTGCCCCTCGAGGAATCGAAGCTTGGAGACGGTCAGCTCCGGGAATTCGGAGCGCAGGCTCGTGATCACCTCCCCGATACTCAGCTGCTCGACGGCCCGGCTAGACATCGCCCACAACCACGACCAGGTGGAACTTGCCGAGCATCACCTCGTCGCCGGGGGCAAGAACCGCCGTTTCATGGCGCCGGCCGTTCACGTAAGTCCCGTTGGTCGATCCCAGGTCGGTGACCGTGAGCCCTTCACCGTCGACGGCGAAGACGGCGTGATGGCGGGAAACCGTCACATCTTCGAGAAAGATGTCGGATTCGGCGGAGCGGCCCGCGCTGGTTTCGCCCTCGCCGAGAACATATGTCAAACCGGTCTGCGGCCCACCGTCGACAACGAGCGCATAGCGGAACATCCCGGCGACGCGGGGGGAGTCTTCGCCGGTGTCCGGGCGTCGCACGGGCCGGAATGCCTCGGTTGAGTCTTGGTCGAGCCCGGCGATATCAGCGGCCAGCGACGCGGCCTCGTCGCCATTCTCCGGAACCCGTTCAGTGTCCATGGGGCAATGGTAGCCGGGGACCTTAAACTATTGGTTGAGACTTACTCTGTCGTGTGTTCGGCGTAGGCGGCGGCGTCCATCAGGTGGTCGAATGTCGCGTCCGGCGCCGGCCGCACCACGATCATCCAGCCCTCACCGTACGGATCTTGGTTGACGAGCTCCGGTCGGTCCTCGAGTTCCTCGTTGACTTCAACCACCTCGCCGTTCGTTGGTGAGTACAGGTCTGAGACCGACTTCGTCGACTCGATCTCGCCGAACGGCTCTCCCGAGCCGAGGTCGCGCCCGACGTCCGGGAGATCAACGAACACCACGTCGCCGAGTGCGTCCTGGGCGAAATCGGAGATGCCGACACGGATCGTGCCATCGTCCTGGCGCCGCACCCACTCGTGGTTTGGGGCGAATAGGAGTTCTTCGGGGATGTTCAATGCCGGGCTCCTCTCGACAAGTCTGCTCGGGCACTCTACTCCGCTAGGCGGGGCGGTTTTGGACGGCGCGCAAGGCGTCCTGGAAGTACTGCACACCGACGATGTAGTAGAAAACGAGGCCGGGAATCCCGACCAGCCACGCCAGCCACACCAGCGGGTCGAATGCCATGCCTTTGCCGACGAAGTAGAACGCCACGGCCCCGTAGAGAAGCGCCGTGGCCAGCTTGCCGAGTTGGCGCACAGCGAGTTTGGTCCCGGCTTTCAGGCCGATCACCAGGGCGCCAAGGCCGATCACAGCCTCCCGAGCGATGATCGCCCACGCAAACCACGGCGGGAGAATGTCGAACACCAGTCCCCCGATGACGGCGGTTGCCACCGCCAGCCGGTCGGCGAGCGGATCGAGGAGCTTGCCGACCTCACTCACTTGGTTCAGGCGCCGGGCCAGATAGCCGTCGATCCAGTCGGTGCTGCCGATCACACCGAGAAGCCAGCCGGCGGCGGCGACATGGTCGGTGGCCATCCACCACCACAGGACGGGAATCAGCGCGAGGCGCGCCATCGAGATCAGGTTGGGAAGCGTCAGGATCGCGCTCCCGGCTCCTTCGGGAGCGTTTCCGTTGCCGGTGGACCGGCTAGTCAATCTGGACTACGCGGAAGCGCACTCGCGCCAGCTCTTCACCTTCGTAGCCGACATGGAACACATAGCCCTTGGCCTCGGGGAACTTGACGTTGTAGAAGGGGCTGACGATCGGGACGATGCTGGTCGATCCCGGCGGAAGGTTCGGCGGAGCGCCCACCCGGAGCTTGCCCTTGGCCTGCACCCCGATCTCGGCACCGTCCTCGTCCATCAGGACGATCTCGATCTCGAGATCACGATGGCGTTCGTCCGGCTGGATCTCGGCGACGAGAGCCACGCTGAGGCTGCGATGGACAACGGGAAAGGACCGGGCACTGATCGTATCGAACCCACCACCCAATACGAACAGCTTGCCGCCCTGAACCTGGGCCGCGTCGGCCAACATCGCCGTTGTCAATCGCATCTCACACTCCGTTGCGTTTGCCGTCCCCGTGAACGCCTGCAGGGGTCCATCGGAAACATCGAACGAATCCTTGAAGCCTTGACTCTAACGACGCGCCACGGACGGTGCGCCGCCACGGCGACGATAGGCTGTGTCGCGTGGTGGACAAGATCCTGCGAGTGATGACCGCAAACCTCTTCAACGGTGGAGCCCCGATCGGCCCACTTGCCAAGATGCTCGAGCGCGAGCACCCGGATGTGGCCGTCTTCCAGGAGCTGGCGCCCGCTCAAGCGAGAGTCATCCGGCAGCAGTTCGGCTACGGCACCTTGGACCCGCGCCGCGACTCCCACGGCATGGGGATCGCCGCTCGCTATCCCATCGATGTCGATCGATTCGAGATGACTCACCGCGACGGCTGGAAGGGGATGCTGCACGGTGCCGATTGGCCGCAACTCGACCGCGATCTGGAGATCATCAACGTCCACATCCGGAACCCCCTGATGCGACCGTGGCGAGAGACATCGCGGACCCGAAAGGGCCAGGTCGACGACATTCTCGAGTACGTGGCGGCGAAACGGATGGCCCGGGTCGTTCTCGGCGACATGAACTCGTCACCGGCGTGGCGTTCCTACCGGCGGCTCGCCGGGCAGCTCCAGGACGCCGCCGTCGCCGCCGGCACCGCCCGACGCACCTGGGCGCCGCTGGCGAAGATGCCGCGGCTACTTCGTGTCGACCACGCCTTCGTCGAGGGTGTGGTGCCCGTGAGTACCCACACCGTGCGCATCAAGGGCTCCGACCACTCGGCGCTGTTGGTGGACCTACTCATCGAGTAGGCGGCCGATTCCTCCCACCGTTGGCGCCACCCTCTCGAACCGACGCCAGGACGACGTCGATCGGCGTCGTGGCCAGGTCGCCGAGGTCCTGGACGTACTCGTAGCCGAAACGCCCCTTGATGCAGAGGTTTCCCCAGGTGATCGAGTGGTCTCGCGGCGAGGTCACTTTCACTATGCGGTTGTCCTGGACGTGGAGATCCAGGTTGCAGCCGACACCGCAGAAGGAGCACACGGTGCGGGTCACCGTCTGCGCTCCCTCATCCCACAAGTCGGCCGCCCGCAGCTCGAACTCGCTGCGGAACATCAGGGCCCCCGTCGGGCAGACGCCGATGCAGTTGCCGCAGTACACACACGCCGAGTCGGTGAGGACGACGTCGAATTCCGTCGAGATGCGGGCGTCGAAGCCGCGCCCGGCCAGTTGAATCGCGAACGTGTTCTGCGCATCGGGGCCACACGCCTCGACACACCGGTAGCACAGGATGCACTTGCCGTAGTCACGCACATAGAGCTCGTCGTGAACTTTGACGGGTTGGTGCACGGTCTCGGCGGTGCCCAGCCCGGGAAGTCGATGATGACCGGCCCGACGGGAGTCCCGCCCTCCTGGCGCAGCAGCCGGCGCCGGCGGCCCGTAGCGGGTGGCGTCGACTTCGTAGTGTTCCATCCAGGTTCGGGTCGGCGCGTCGACCAGGGACAGGTCGACCGAGGAGGCGAGGAACTCGAAGACCATCTTGCGCGTCTGGCGCACATTCTCGCTCTCGGTGGAGATCTCCATGCCGTCCTCGGCGGTCCGGGAGCACGACGGCACGAGGGTGCGCGAACCGGTGACCTCGACGACGCACACCCGGCAAGTGTTGACCGGGGTCAACGTCTCGAGGTAGCACAGCGTGGGTTGATCCTTCCCGACCGAGCGGCAGGCGTCGAGGATCGAGCTTCCCTCGGGAACCGCAACTCCGGCGCCGTCGATCGAGAGCCGGATCTCGCTCACGGGGTTGCCCCGATCAAGCCGAGTTCGATCAGGGACCGAATCGCGCTACCTGCGGTGTGGCCCAGCCCGCAGATCGATCCCAGCCGCATGGCGTCGTTGATCTCGGAGAGCAGGTCGAGCTCACCCGCCGGGCCGTTGAGAGGCGACCGGGCGACGATGCGATGCAAAGCCTCCTCCTGGCGCACGGTGCCCACCCGACACGGGACGCACTGGCCGCAAGACTCATCCCGGAAGAAGGCGGCAATCCGCATCGCCAGGTCCTCGAAGTCGGTCGATACGCCGAAGGGCATGACTACGGCCGTACCGAGGGAGACACCGGCGGCCCGCGTGTCCTCGAACGTGAGCGGCAGGTCCAGGAGGTCCGGGCCGACGATCGAACCGGCCACACCAC
>CAMYJM010000181.1 GCA_947258635.1 uncultured Acidimicrobiaceae bacterium | reverse complement strand
AACAAGTCGTGACTTCGGTGGCCGCGAGCGAGGTTGGGCTGCCGCCGAAGAGGTCCGGCATAGGGCACTGGCTGGCAGCCTTCAGCGCAATGCTGCGGTGGGAGGTCACCAACATGCGGCTGCTGCTGCCGATCACGATGATGGTCCAGCTGCTCTCCGGCGCCGGGCTCGTGATCGGGTTCGGGCTGCTGATCGGCGACATGCCCGAACAGACCGCGCTGTTCCTTTCGACCGGTGCCGTCGTGATAACGCTGATTCTGGTTGGGGTCGTCATGGGGCCCCAGCTCGTGGCCCAGCAGAAGATGGACGGCTCGTACGACTTCATGTGGTCGCTGCCGGTGCCCCGATCGGCCTCCACCTGCGCCTGGCTGGTCCTCAATGTGCTCATTGCCCTCCCCGGCATGATCGGGGCGCTGCTCGTGGCCATGTGGCGCTATGGCGTTGCTTTCACGGTGGGCGGGCTGGTGATCCCGGCGGTTCTGTTGACGTTGGTTTGCGGGACGCTTCTCGGCTACGCCATGGCGCATTCGATCCCCAAACCCGAAGTCACCCAGCTGATCTCCCAATTCCTCATCTTTGCCATCTTCGGCTTCTCACCCATCAGCTATCCGGCGGAGAACCTGCCGGGTTGGCTGGCAGA
The DNA here is from genome assembly GCA_947258635.1 of uncultured Acidimicrobiaceae bacterium. Taxonomy (GTDB): domain Bacteria; phylum Actinomycetota; class Acidimicrobiia; order Spongiisociales; family UBA5794; genus JAHEJX01. The sequence continues at coordinate 5,361 of CAMYJM010000181.1, read as the reverse complement.
ACTCCACGAATACCTGCCTTTCGGGCACATGGCGAACGTCGTGCGCGAAGCCCTCACCGATGGAATTGCCCGGGACGTCGGCCGCTCTTACTTGGTGCTCGCCGTGTGGACCCTCCTCGCCGCCGCGCTGAGCGGCCTGGTCCTCGGGAGGCGTAAGTGAGCGTCCCCGGTGTGGCGGTCCGTCGGGGTGCCGGCTACTGGCTGGCCGGCTACCGCACCATGCTGCGCTTCGAGCTGACCAACCTGCGCACGTGGGTGGTCATCGCCCTGCTGATTCAACTCCTCATGAGCGCCGGAATGGTCTTCATGTACGGTTTCTATTTCGGGGACATGCCCTCGGAGGTGCAGACCTTTCTCGTCACCGGGATCCCGGCCCTCGCCCTGGTTCCGATCGGCTTCGTGCTGGTCCCCGGAATGATCATGCAGCACAAGCTGCGAGACACCTACGACTTCGTGTGGTCGTTGCCGGTTCCGCGGATCGCCGCCGCGGCGGCAACGTTCACGATCTCGTCCGCGATCGGGATTCCCGGCACCGTGCTGGCGCTGTGGATCGCCGACCTGCGCTATGACGTGGCCATCTCCATTTCGGCAGCCGCGGTAGCGGCGATACTGCTCGTGTCCCTGATGGCGACATCGGTTGGATTCGCCTTCGGGCACGCCATTCCCGATCCCCGCGTGGCCAACCTGCTGACGAACTTGATCATCTTCCTGGTCTTGCTGTTCAGCCCGATCGTCGTGCCGATTGCGCTCTTTCCCGATTGGTGGGCCGCGGTGCATCGAGTCCTGCCCTTCTGGCACATGGCCGTGGTTGTCCGCGCCGGGCTCTCCGAGGGACTGATCGCCACTTCGGTTGCTGCTTCGTATCTGGCCTTGGGAGCGTGGACGCTCGGCTCATGGCTCCTCGCCGGTTGGGTCGTCGGACGCCGCAAGTAGGCCGGTGCGCCCCCGGCGTCAGTTACTGTCCGGTAGTCATGGCGACACCTGTGCTGGAAAGAGTCAAGGAGGTGCTCCGGCAACGCGGTGCAGCCGCGTTCACGGCGGCATCGCTCGGCGTGGGAGTCATAGTGGGGCTGGCGGCCTCTCTTCTCGTTTGGCTGACTCAGCTACTGCTTGATGTGTCCGAATGGAGCATCGGCGACAGCCCGTGGCTCGTGATTCTGACTGTGCCGATAGGCCTCACGATCGCGTGGTCCATCGCCGGACTGGCCGGCCGCGAGGTCGAGAGTGGCGGCGTCACCGAGACAATGGTGGGTTTGTCGCTCCACGGCGGTTACCTGCCTACCCGCACCGTGTTCGCCAAGATTGCCGCCACCGCGGCGACACTCGGCAGCTTCGGGTCGGGAGGCCGGGAGGGACCGATCGTGATGATCGGCGGCACCATCGGCTCGTCTCTCGCCAGGCATACCCGTTTCGGCGAGGACCAGATTCGGGGTCTCATCGCCGCCGGAGCCGGGGCCGGTATCGGGGCAACGTTCGGAGCGCCCATCGCCGGCATGCTCTTCGCGATGGAGGTGTTGCTGGGCAACTTCGCCATCCGCCATCTCAATGCGGTCGTCGTCGCCTCCGTGGCAGCGGCGGTGACCACGCGCAGCATCGTGGGCGAGGAACAGATCCTGTCGGCGCCGCCCCACAAACTCGGGCACCCCGCAGAGCTGCTGCTTTACGCACTGGTCGGGTTGTTGGGGCTGGTTTTCGCCTACGCCCTGCTACGGGTGATCGACGGCGTCGACCACCAGAAGATCCGGCTGCAGCGGTGGCCCGGCTGGATCCGCCCGGTCTTGGGAGGTCTGATAGTCGGCACGGTGGGCGTGTTCCAGATCGATGCCATTGGCGCCGGGCAAGACTTTGTCGGCGGACTGCTGGGACTGGTCGCCGATAACGATGTCCTCTGGTCCACCTTGCTGCTTCTGGCGCTGCTCAAGATCCTGACGAACGCCGTCACCCGGTCGGCCGGTGGGTCGGCGGGCACGATGATGCCGAGCTTGTTCATCGGCGCTTCGGTTGGGGCGGCGCTGGCGAACATCGCCGAGCCGCTTTGGGGCTTCTCCCAGATCGACCCCGGGGCATTCGCCGTCGTGGGCATGGCAGCCACGTTCGCCGCCGTGGGTCGGGCTCCGCTGACGTCGATCCTCATCGTCTTCGAGATCACGGGCGACTACGGGCTGGTGCTTCCGCTGATGCTGGCGACCTCTCTGGCGACGGTCCTTTCCGAGAGAATCCATCCCGAGAGTGTCTATACGCTGCCGCTGAAGCGGCGGGGAATCCATCTGCTGCGGCGCGAAGACATCGACCTGCTCGATAAGGTCGAAGTCGGCGACGTAATGGCATGGCCAGGCATGCTCGTCGATCCTGCGATGACGACCGCGGCGGCTCAAGAGATCTTGGACGTCAAACGTCATCACGGGCTGCCCGTTGTGGACGGCGAGCGGCTGCTGGGCATTGTTACGGTGACCGACATCGTTCGGAGCGGCGGAGCGTCGGAGGAACGCACCGTGGGCGAGATCATGACCGTGAACCCGATAACGGTGTTCCCCTCGATGCCCGTGTCGGTAGCCGTTGCCCGGATGGCCGCGCTCGATATCGGGCGGCTCCCGGTGGTGGCCGACGACGATCCGACGCGTTTTCTGGGGATGTTCCGCCGCGAGAGTGTCGTCCGTGCCTATCACCACGCCCTGGGCTCGGCGACGGATCGGTCTATGTACCGGGAGCGCATCAAGCAGCGTACGCACGTCGACGCCACTTTCTACGAGCTGCCGATTCCGCCCGGCTCTGCGGCGGCGGGGCGCCGGGTGCTCGATCTGGTGTGGCCCGAGGAAGCGACGCTGGTGTCGGTCCGGCGCGGTAACCGGGTGATCATCCCTCATGGCACCACCGAGTTGGTGGAGGGCGACACCGTCACCGCTTTCGGCACCGGGGAATCCCGCATCGAGCTGGCGTATATTCTGGAACCGCCACCGCCCAGCGCCACTGTGCATGAGGACTGAGCGCCGGCTCGGCTAGCTTGCCCTCCATGAGCTTTGCGCAGGCGTCCGCACTCGTCAGGATCGATGAGGACGCGTGGCGAGGGGAGATCCCGCCCGGGTGGGACATCCTGGGCAAGGCCAACGGGGGATTCCTCCTCGCAATTGCTGCTCGGTCCGGAGTCCTCGCGTCGGACCGCCCCGATCCGGTGACGATCACCGGACACTTTCTGGCGCCGGCTCCGGTCGGCCCGATCACGGTCGAGACGGAGGTTCTCAAAGAGGGCCGCCGTTTCGCCACGGTCCGGTCGCAGATCTACGGCCGAGAAGGGCGGCTCTTGCTGGCGGTCCTGGGCACCTACGGGGAATTGGTCGCGGGTGGCGCTCCAGAGCGGGTTGGGGCCGCGCCCCCTGACCTGCCCCCGGTCGAGGACTGCATCCGGGTCGAGCCCGGCGCGACTTTCCCTCCACCGTTCATGGGGCGGGTCGATCTCCGGCTCCATCCCGATGACGTTCCCACGGGCACGGTGGGGGCCCAGGGGCAGATTCAATTGCGCGGGCGGTTCCGGTGGAGGGATTCGGAGCCGCTGGACACTGTGGGCTTGCTCGTCGCCGCCGACGCTTTTCCGCCTACGGCCTTCAGCGCCGATCTCCCGGTGGGCTGGGTGCCGACCCTCGAGCTTACGACCCACATTCGTGAGCGACCGGCTCCCGACGACTGGTTGCGGTGCTCGTTCACGACGCGGTTCATAACAGGGGGATTCATCGAAGAGGATGGCGAGCTGTGGGCTGAATCGGGCCGGCTCATCGCCCAGTCCCGGCAACTGGCGTTGATCTCGCAGGGCTAAGCGGCCGCGTACCTATCGCGCCTCGAAGCGCTCGAAGTAGGCCTCAGCGATCTTTCGTGACTCGTCGTCCGAGAGCGCCCCGATCATCGTTCCGGCATCGGCGTGGCTGCCGCTGGTCGAGACGATTTCGTTGGTTGCGGCCAGGACGGCGGCTTTGGTCTGTTCGATCACATAGAGGGAGCGCCCCGCCATGGTCTGTGCCATCTCATGGGCAGCTCTCTCCAGGTCGGTAGCCGGCACGACCCGATTGACGAAACCCAACTGGCGGGCTTCGTCCGCACCGAACACCCGGCACGTGAGGATCAGGTCGATGGCAGCTGCGGGCCCGACTGTTCGCACCAGCCTTGGGATTCCTCCCCAGGCGAGCGGGATGCCGATGGCGGTTTCGGGGATGGAGAACTCGGTGTCGTCGGCGGCGAGCCGGAGGTCACATGCCGCAGCCAGTACAACGCCACCGCCCACGCAGTGGCCGTGGATGGCGGCGATCGTGACCGCCCGTATCGACTCGATCGCGTCGGCCATGCGCCGCCCCAGATCGGCCATGTCCTCGAGAGCCTCGTGAGCCATCGTGTTGTCGAAGAGGGCGGCGATCACTCCGAGGTCGGCCCCGGCACAGAAGGATGCCCCCTCCCCGGAGACGACCACAACCCGCAGATCGTCGCGGGCGTTGCATTCGGCGGCGGCGGCGATGAGCTCATTGAGAGCTTCGAGTGAGAGTGAGTTGCGCCGCTGGGGCCGGGTGAGGCGGATCGTGCCCACCGGGCCGTCGATATTCAGCGCCAGGTTGGTGAAGTCCATCAGGTCTCTTCGATCGCCGAGCGCAGCCTAACGACGCCGGATGGTGCGATCTAGATGAGGGGCCCGACATCCTCGCCGTCGATGACGACAGTTAGCTCAGCCGCCGCCCGCCGCAGGAGGCTTTCGACTGTGCTCGCATCCTCACCGGCGGCAAACACGAAACCGAGGTAGCGATCGGCCGCCGGCAGCGCCTCGACCCGCTTGCCCTTTGTCGCAGTGATGTCGATCGCCGTGATCCCCGGGATCGCCAGTACCTCGTCGATGCCCTCTATGTCATCGAGGACGCCACCATCTTCGACCGGGAGCATCATGACGCCCGATGCGGGCAGCGCGGGGGACACATCGAGGTTTGGTTCGCTCAGTGCGCCGCGCAGGACCACGGTTTCGAGGGTTTCGCCAAGCAAACCAAAAGCCAGGGCGCGGCCGCAGAGGCCACCAATCGTGCGAGCCGCAACTTCGATGATCCACGGCTCGCCACTCCCGTCAATCCGTACTTCGGCGTGAACCGGGCCGGCCGCCAACTCGAGAGCGGCGCAGCCGGCTGCGACGAGGGTGGTTGCCCGACCAAGGACATCCGCCGGCAGCCGCGATGGCGTCACAAATATCGTTTCGGCGAAGTAGGGCCCCTCGAGGGGCACCGGCTTGTCAATGACGGCGAGTACCTCCACCTCGCCGTCAATCAAGAGCCCCTCGACCGCGATCTCGGCGCCGGCCACGTAGCTCTCCACGACCAGCCCGTCGCCGGGATCGTGGCC
>CAMYJM010000180.1 GCA_947258635.1 uncultured Acidimicrobiaceae bacterium | reverse complement strand
TCAACCTCGAGCTATCGGCCGACGCCGCGACCGTCGCTCCCGGCGGGGCTATTGGCTACGAGCTCGTGCTCACCAACGCCGGCTCGCTGCTCGTCGTACCCGGAGTCGTTGGCCTCGAGAACGTCGACGATGCGCCGACGACCGTGCAGTCATACAGCTACGTCCTGGAGTACCTCGACGTCGCCACTTCGCAGTGGATTCCGTTGGCATCAGTCGCGGCCGCCGCCGACGGCTACACCCCGATCGAACCTTTGCCCACCGTCGGCGGCGTTGACGTCGTTTGGCAGCCGAATCAGGCCGCCGGCGTCACATATCCCGCCGAGCCGGAGGTCATCCTCGGTACGGTGCTGGCCCCCGGCGGTTTCGCCACCTGGGGTTACCAGGCACTCGTTGACCTCTCTCCCGAGCTCGTCGATACGCTCCTAGACCCGGCGCAGGTCGGCGGAATCCGCAATCGGATCGAGTTCGAGCTCACGCCGCCCGAGGTACAGACCAGGCGCCTGTTCCGCTTCGGAACCGATTTCATCGATCAGCTGCGCACCTTGAGCGGTGACATCTCCGATATCGAGATCACCCAGACCTTCCCGAGCGGGGATCCGCAGTTCATCGACGCCGATGACGACAGCCGACTCGCCACGCTGCCGCCGGGAGAGTCGATCACGCTGGCAGACAGCCGCAGCGTGGCGACGCTCGCTCCTGTGGCCGACGGCGAATCTCCATCCGGATACCTGAGCCGGCTGTTGGCCGCCGACGGCGCGCTGTTTGCCGGGACTGCATATGCTCGCGGCTCCGGAGGAGTGGGTTTGATCGTCGCCCCGCAAGACGTTGCGCTGACGAATCAGCAGCTGCCCGTCGTCTCGGTCACCAAGACCGGACCGGCATCTGCAGCGGCGGGCTCGATCGTCGACTGGGACATCGCGCTCAACAACCTGGGATCGACAGCAGCCGTCGACGTCGTGGTTTCGGATGAGCTCGACGGCGAGCCTCTCGTCGTCGCCGGCGCCCCGGCCGCGCTCGACCCGGCTGCGATCGCTACTGCGGGAGCCTCGTACGGCATCCCAATCGAGAGCGACGGAACGCCCATCGAGAATATCGCAGCGGTCACCTGGCAGGATGCTGCCGGCAACGACTATGGGCCACTTACTTCGGGCGTCACCACGGATGTGGATACGGCGCCTGTGCTGGCCGCTTCGCTCACCGACACGCTCGCAGCCGACAACGACGGCAACGGGCTCGTCTCGCCCGGTGACACCATCGGCTACGAGGCGACGCTAACCAACTCCGGGGACCAGCCGCTGACCGGGGTCACGTTTGCCGCGGCTGGAGACGCCAACGCCAGCGTCGTGGCGGGAAGCGTGACCACCTCCACCGGGACGATCGTCTCCGGAAACGACCCCGGTGACACCGTCGTCGAGGTCGACGTCGGGACGATCAACGGCAACTCGACTACCACCATCACCTGGCAAGTGACGATCGCCGAACCGCTGCCCGAGGGCGTGTTCTCTATCGTCGCATTCGGCACCGTCACTTCAAACGAGCTGGTGGACATCCAGACCGACGATCCCGCGGTGCCCGGCACGGGCGATCCGACGATAACGGCCGTCGCCCTGCCCATCCCGGCGCTCGAAGTGTCACTCGCCGCAGCGCTCGTGGTCGATCCTGACGGCAACTCGGTCCCGAGCCCGGGCGACACGCTCCGCTTCACCAGTGTCGTCGCCAACGTCGGAGGCGATGCCGCTACGAGCTTGGTTGCGGCCTATCCGCTCGATCCGAACACAACCATCGTTGCCGGAACCGCCGCGACGACGGCGGGGTCGGTTACGCGCGGATCGGTGGCGGGTGACACGTCGGTCGAGGTGAGCATTGCGACGCTCGCCGCCGGGGCGGACGCCACCGTCACGTTCGACGTGCTCATCGACTCCCCGTTCCCGTTGGGTGTCGAGAACATCGCCATCCAGGGAATCGTTTCGAGCGCCGAGCTGCAACCCGTCCTGTCCGACGACACCACCAGCGCAGCCGAGGCCGATCCGACGTTGGTCCCGGTGTTCGGCGCGGATGGAACGCCTGGCGGCGGGGGTGGTGCGCCTCCCGGTGCCGTGATCACCGATGTCACTCCGCCGGAGGGCTCGATCGTCACCGAGCCCATCAGCGTGAGCGTGGGCGCGGTGACACCACCCGACACCACCACGGTGACCGGATGGCGCCTCATCGCCTACCCGGAGGGCAGTGACCCCGCCGCCGGACGCGAGCTGGCGGCCGGCATCGGCGATCCGCCCCCCACTCTGGGATCGTTCGATCCCACGGTGGTGTCGAATGGGATCTGGATCCTGCGAGTAGAGGTCACCGACTCTGCCGGGGGCATCGGCCTCGCCGAATCCAGCGTGATCGTGGACGGCCAGCTCAAGCCGGGTCGCTTCGTCACCACGTTCCAAGACCTTTCGGTCGGCGTGGCCGGTCTGCCGCTGCAGGTGCTGCGCACGTACGACAGCTTCGACAAGGCCACCGGAGACTTTGGGGTCGGGTGGACGCTCGACGTCGCCGACTTCCGGGTTGCCTCCAACGGGCCCCTCGGCGATGGCGGCTGGCTCATGGAGCAATGCGGCGGCGGCCTCATCTTCGTGCCCCTGTGCTTCCGCTCGGAGCGACCGCACTTCGTGACCGTCACCTGGCCCAACGGCCTCACCGAGATCTTCGACCTCACTCCGACCCAGGGATCGACCTTCTTCCCGGGTCTGACCTCCGCCCAATTCACCGGCCGCCCCAACACGACATCGACGCTGGCGGCCGTGGACACCTCGCTGTTCTGGTCGAACGGCGACTTGCTGGGTGGCGGCTTCGGTTCGGGCGGGATCTACGACCCGGACACCTTCGTGCTGACCGACCGCTTCGGTACCAAGTACCGGCTCCGGGTCGGCGTCGGGTTGCTGGCGATCGAGGACCGTAATGGCAACACCCTCACCTTCACCGACGACGGCATCGTGTCGTCCCGTGGCCCTGGCATCGACTTCATCCGCGACGGTCTCGGCCGCATCACGTCTGTTGTCGGCCCCGACGGCGAGACGCTGACCTACACCTACGACGCGGCCGGCGATCTGGTCGCCGTCACCGACCCCAATGGCAACACGACGACGTACGCCTATCTGCCCGGCCACTATCTGGACGACATCACCGATCCGCTGGGCCGTCCTTTCCGCACGTTGGAGTACGACGCAGCCGGCCGGCTGAGCGCAGTCATCGATGCCGAGGGCAACCGCACCGAGGTCGCCTCCGATGTTGGAGCCCGCCAGGACATCGTGACCGATGCCGCGGGGCGTCTCACCACGATTTCCACTTACGACGATCGCGGCAATGTGATTCAGGTTGACGAGATCTTCGATGGCCAGACGCAGACATCGACCTTCACCTACGACGGGTTCGACAATCGGGTGAGCCGTACCGACCCGGCCGGCAACACGTGGACCGCGGTGTACGACGGGCAGGATCTGCTGTCGATGACGTATCCGACCGGCGCCGAGATCAACCTGGTCTACGACGCCTTCGGATTCCCGACGTCCTGGACCGACCCGCTGGGCGAATCCACTACGTACACATACGACATCCGGGGCAATCTCACGGCGGTTGTCGATGCGCTGGGCAACGCCGAAACCTATACATACGACGGCCTGGGGAATCGTCTGACGCGCACGGATCGTGAGGGCAACACCTGGATATTCGCGTACGACGCCGCCGGGCGCCTGACCTCCCAGACCGACCCGCTGGGGGCGGTGTCCACCTTCGGCTACGACGGGAGCGGACGGGTCACGTCGGTGACCGATGCGCTCGGAAACACGACCTCGCTCACGTACAACGCGGTCGGACAGTTGACGGCGCGCACCGATCCGCTGGGCTTCACGACGGTATGGGCCTACGACGCCGCCGATCAGCTGGCCTCGCGCACCGATGCTGAGGGGTTCACCACATCCTGGGTCTATGACGGGGCAGGCCGGGCCCTCACCGAGACCGATCCGCTGGGGCATGTGACCAGCTTTGCGTATGACCAGAATGGCCGGCTGACGGCTCGCACCGCGGCCGACGGCGGCATCGGCGGCTTCGCGTATGACGGCCTCGGTCGCCTCGCATCCGAGACCGACCCGGTCGGCCGGGTGACTTCATACGCGTACGACGCGGCCGGACGCCTGGCAACGACCAATAATCCGGCCGGCGGTGTCACGAGTCGGGGCTACGACGCGGCCGGCAACCTGGTATCCGAGACCGACCCGTTGGGCAACGTATCCACCTGGACCTACGACGGGCAGGGCAGGGTCACGTCGATGACGGACCCGCTGGGGCGCACAACCACATTCGAGTACGACGCCACCGGCCGCCGGACCAAGGTGATCGATGCCGCCGGCGGCGAATCCGCCACCGGCTATGACGCCGCCGGACGGGTCGTGTCGACGACCAACCCGGCGGGGGAGACCTCCGTTTTCGGCTACGACGCCGTCGGCTCGCGGGTGTCCGCGACGGATCCGCTCGGGAGCACAACCACGTCCGGGTTCGACCCGTTGCGTCGCTTGACGTCGGTGACCGATGCCTTGGGCAACACTTCGGCCAATGCATATGACGCCGCCGGACGGCTGACGCAATCCACCTCGGCTGCGGGAATCGTCACGACGTTTGGCTACGACGGACGGGGATTGCAGACTTCGGTGACGGACGGCCTGGGCAACACCCGGCAGACCGCCTACGACGGAGCCGGCCGAGCCGTCGCCGAGACCGACGCTCGGGGCAACGTCACGATCCTCGGTTACGACTCTGTGGGTCGAATGACCTCGATGACGGACGCCTTGGGCAACGCGGTCGGTTTCGGCTATGACCTGGCCGGGCAACAGACGTCGCGGACTGATGCCAAAGGCGCCACGTGGACTAGGGCGTACGACTTGCTGGGCGGGGTGGAATCCGAGACCGATCCGCTGGGCCGGGTCTCGTCGATGACGTATGACTTGCTGGGCCGGCTCTCGTCCGAGACCGACGGCCGTGGAGTGACGGTTACTTACGGATACGACGCCGCGGCCCAACTGACCACGGTGACGGCGCCCGGGGAGACGGTCGCACACAGCTACGACGCGCTCGGCCGCCGGGTCTCGATGACGGACAACACCGGGTCGACTTCGTGGTCGTACGATCCGGTGGGGCGCCTGTTGCAGGCGACCGCTCCCGGTGGCGTGGTCTCGTACGGATACGACCCGGCGGGACGCCGGACCTCGCTGACTCAGCCGGAAGGCAGGGTCGGCTACGGCTACGACGCCGCGGGGCGCCTGACGGCGCTGACCGACCTCGGCGGCGGAACGTCGACGTACGGATACGACGCCGACGGCCGGGTCACAACGATCACCCGCCCGAACGGCGTGGCCACCTCGCGGACCTATGACGCCGCCGGTCGCCTCGATCGGATAGATCACACCGCGGCCGGTTTGTCGGTCTTCTTCGACTACACGCTGGATGCCGACGGGAACCGCGTCGGGTTGGCGTCACCCGCAGGTTCCGAGGCGTATTCCATCAACGCGATCAACCAGTTGGCCCTGGCGTCGTATGTCAACGGTGATGTCGAGGCCTTCACCTACGACGCCGCGGGCAACCGCCTGACGCGCACTCTCAACGGTGTCGCCGAGACGTACGTGTACGACGCGGCCGGGCAGCTCACCTCCCGCGACGGCGTGGCCCACACCTACGACGGGGCGGGCAACCGGCTCACGGCGGGTGCGGACTCGTACACGTGGGATTGGGCCGGAAGGTTGGCAGCTGCGACGGTCGGCGGCGTCGGGTCTGCGTACACCTACGACGGTGACGGTGTCCGGGTGTCGGCCACCGAAGGCGGGGTCACCACCGACTTCCTGTGGGACCGCGCCTCGGGCCTGGAGCTGCTCATCTCTGACGGGACCACGGGTTACACCTATGGGAACGGTGAGCTGCTGGCCCAGACGGGTGTTCGGATTCACCGGTGAGCAGTCCGACCCGACCGGGCTGCAGTATCTGCGAGCCCGCTACCTCGACCCGACTGCTGGGACGTTCCTGTCGGTCGACCCGGTGACCCCGGGCGCCGGCGGCGTGGTCGGCTACAACCCCTACACCTACGTTGGGAACAACCCGACGACGTGGACGGACCCCAGTGGCGAGGTTGCGATCACGGCTCGGGCGGGACTCACCGCGGTTCAGCGGAGGCTGTTGGCTGCCCTCATTGCAACCGGGTTGACTGCTTTCATCATCCTTGCCTTCCAGCAGATAGTCGACGTCCTCGACCGCCCCAACACAGACACCAAAGATGACACCGGCGATGAACCCGGCGACCAACCGGGCGATGAGCCCGGGCCGGGGGACCGTCCGGGACCAACCGTTCCACCACCACCGGTGTGCGTCAACTCGCTTCCCGGTGGCCCCGACATCATTCCCGGCGTGGACATTCCCATAATCGAGGACTGCGATCCACGCGACGACGAGGACGCAGAGCTCTGGCGGGGAGGGTCCCGCACCAACGCGAACTTCACCCCGCGCCCGCCGGTTGCGGGACGTACCGATGACGTTGTCGGTTACCCGGAGAACGGTCTGTCGACATTTCGGACGAAGCGCCTCGCCTGCGGCGAGCGGAACACCAAGGCACAGAGCCTCGATGTTGCTCTGCTATTGGCAGTCCCGGGTCTGGCAATGACGGTTGATCCGCGCGACCCTCTCCATGTGTTCTTGCAAGGAGACTCAGAGGAGTTGCACCGGGAGTGGGCGGCGTCACGACCGGACGCTGGGGTTTCTCCCCACCGCTTGACTGTAGGCGTTCAGGGGGCCTGGCTTGATGAGTCGAGTTGTTGACGGAGGTGGAGGTGTGATGGAACTCGTGCGCGGATTCATATCTGAGTTGGGCGCCGTGCTGGATCAGACCGCCGATGGGCTCCGAGACGCCTATCCCGATCTGTTGGTGGCCAGGGAGAGTCACGAGGGCCCCGGCGGTCCCCACGAATCGGTAGTTGCCCACTGGTACCCGGCCT
>CAMYJM010000179.1 GCA_947258635.1 uncultured Acidimicrobiaceae bacterium | reverse complement strand
CCTGAGCCTACCCTTCCCGATTCTCAGCGACCCGGATCGGACCGGCGCCATCAGGCCGTATGGGCTTGCCGATGAGAAGGATCGACGCAATATCGCCCGGCCGGCGACGGTCGTGGTGACCCCCGACGGGCAAGAAGCTCTCCGCTTCGAATCGCGGGACTACGCCGATCGGCCGACCGAGGACGCGATCATCTCGGGGGTCGGAGCGCTGCTCCTGCCGCCGACAACCCAGGAGCCACCGGACCTGGGCCCCGCCGAGGCGGGTCCCCACGCTTTCCGGTTCGAGCAGATGGTGCCCTATTTCCGCGGCGCCCGGTTCGCCGCCAACGCGATGGGAAGCCGGTTCCCCGACGTTCGCGACGAGGCCACGGCCTATATGGCCCAGGTCGACCGGTACACCGAAGCGGCCAAGGCGCTCTACAAGGCGAGGAAGCCCACCTAGGGAACCGGCGACATTCCGATAGGGCTGCAGGAGCACCTAGCCTTCCGTCCCGTGAGTGAGCACCATCTCCGCGACGACATTCGCGACGACCTGCGGGGGCTTTTTGTCGGCGACCGTACCATCGGCGACTCGTTCCTGGCTCCGGTCGTCTTCGTTGTCATCAACGCGCGGTCCAGCCTGGGCCCGGCCGCAGTCGGCGCTCTCCTGATCGGAAGCGCGGTGGCACTGTGGCGGATCCGGAAAGGGCAACAACCGGCATACGCGTTCGGCGGCATCATCGCCATTGGCTTCGCGGCGGCGCTGGCGCTGCGCTCCGGCCGGGCCGAGAGCTACTTCCTCCCCGGCATCGTCGGTGCCGGGGCCGGGGCGGTTGGCGGGCTGGCCAGCGTCATCGCCGGACGCCCGCTGGCGGCCTGGTCGAGCTGGCTCTACCGCCGCTGGCCACTTGATTGGTACTGGCGGCCCGACGTGCGTCCGGCGTATACGACCGTGACGTGGGTCTGGATCGCCTTCTTCGCCACCCGCGCCGGAGTCCAGAGCGTGTTGTTCGCTCGAGAGCAGCCCGAGCTGCTGGCCGCTGCCAAGGTGATCACATCGTGGCCGCTGATCATCCCGCTGCTCATTGCCACCTACGTGTACGGCAACCGCAAACTGCACAAACTCGGCGGCCCCAACGTCACCGAGCACCTCGCCGGCGCCCTGCCGCCGTACGAAGGGCGCCAACGGGGGTTCTAGTTCCCCAGCGACCCGCTACCGTTGGCGTCATGCGAATCGGAATCCTCACGGGCGGCGGTGACGTCCCCGGACTCAACCCATGTATCAAGGCCGTCGTCAACCGTGTGGCCCATGAGGGCCATCAGGTCGTCGGCATCCGGCGCGGCTGGGGTGGCCTCCTGACCACAAACCTGGACGACCCCGCCACTGTGGCGGACAACCTGGTTGTGCTCGACGCCAATGCGGTGCGCACCGTCGACCGCACCGGGGGCACATTCCTCCACACCTCGCGCACCAACCCGGGCAAGGTCCGCCATGACGACGTTCCCGAGTTCTTGAGCGCCGACGGTGACGGGCCCCATGACTTCACCCCGCATGTGCTTTCTGTCATCGAGTCGCAGGGCATCGATGTGCTCATCCCAATCGGCGGTGACGACACGCTGTCCTATGGGTTGCGCATGCACGAAGAAGGGGTGCCGGTCATCGCCATCCCCAAGACGATGGACAACGATGTCCACGGCACCGACTACTGCATCGGCTTCTCCACGGCCGTCACCCGCGGCGTTCAGTTCATCAACAACCTGCGCACCTCGACCGGTTCCCACGAGCGCATCGGAGTCGTGGAGCTGTTCGGCCGCTACAGCGGCGAGACTTCCCTGATCACCGCCTACCTGGCGGGAGTCGATCGGGCGATCATCTCGGAAGTGCCGTTCGACGTCGACCGTCTTGCCGACCTGCTGATAGCGGACAAGACCGCCAATCCTTCGCGCTACGCCATGATGACGATTTCCGAGGGGGCGACGATCGAAGGCGGCGACATGATCCTTTCCGGCGAGGAGGACGCCTACGGGCATCGCAAGCTCGGGGGCATCGGCCTCCATACCGGCGAGCTGATCAAAGCGAAGACCGGCGCCAACATCGTGTATCAGCAGGTCGGCTACCTGATGCGGTCCGGATCTCCGGATTCTCTCGACCTCATGGTTGCCACCAACTACGCCGTGATGGCGGCCGACCTAGCTATCGAGGGTATGTCCGGGCGGATGGTGGCCCTCCGCGGTGGGACATACACCGCCGTGCCGATCTCGGTGACCCGCGACGGCGTCAAGAGAGTCGACGTCGATGAGCTCTACGACAAGGCCAGCTACACGCCCAAGCTGCGTCACGTCACCGGCAAGCCGATGTTCCTCTACTGAGCTGGTCGAAGATGGGCGGCGTCAGTCGCCGTCGTTGTCGCGCTCGCTGGGGTCGTCCGCCTCGGAGCCCACTACGTTGAAGCTCTCGTCGAGCTGCACGTCGATTTGAGTGCCGTCTTCGAGCGTGATCTCCACCTCGTAGTAGGACTCTTCGTCCCCTACCTCAGTTTCCGTGACGATTCCCTGTCCAATGTGAGCCAGAGCGGCGGCCGTCGCCTTCTCGAGTGCCGGTCCCGTGATGGGAGTATCACTGTCGCCTCCGGCGACCGCAGCGGCCGGGACTGCGACGGCCGTTGCGACCACGGCCGTTCCGATTATGGACTTGGTGCGCTTGCGCATTGTCAACCTCCAGATTCTCCCGTGCACCCTATCAAGACGGTCCTGACGCCAACCTGACCGCGTCGTTCAGCGCAAAGTCAGCTTCATCTGGGAGAATTGGCCCATGAAGCTGCTCATGGTGGAAGATGACAAGAAGATCGCCACCGCCGTGAAGCGAGGCCTCGAGGCAGAGGGATTCACCGTTGAGATCGCGCTCGACGGCGACCGCGGATACTGGTTGGCCACCGAGGGAAGCTTCGACCTGATCATCCTCGACATCCTCTTGCCCGGTCGCAACGGTTTCCAAATCTGCGGCGACTTGCGCGAATCGGGCAATTGGACGCCGATTCTGATGCTCACTGCCAAGGACGGAGATCTCGACGAGGCGGAGGCTCTCGATACCGGGGCCGACGACTATCTGACCAAACCTTTTTCATTTGCCGTTTTGGTGTCACGCGTCCGCGCCTTGCTGCGCCGCAGCACCGGACGCAATCCCGCTCCGGTCGCAGCCGGCGATCTCCGGATCGATCCCGGAGAGCGCAGAGCATGGCGGGGAGACGTTGAGATCTCGCTCACCGCGCGCCAGTTCGACGTGCTCCAGTTCCTGATGCGCCGGGCCGGCCAGGTGATGTCGAAGACGGAAATCCTCAACGGCGTCTGGGAGTACGAATTCGACGGCGACCCCAATATCGTCGAGGTCTATGTGCGGCGGCTCCGCATCCGGATCGACGAGCCTTTCGGCCGGCACGCCATCGAAACCGTTCGGGGCGCCGGCTATCGGCTCGCCGTCGACGGGGGGTGAGGTGAAGCCGGCATCAATCCGATTCCGCGTCACTGCCATCGCCGTGGTCGCAGTGGCCACGGTCCTCGCCGTGGTCGCCTTCGGAGTCGTGCTCTATCAGCGCAGCCAGCTGACGGCGGCGCTGGACTCCACACTGCGCCAGCGGGCCGACGACATAGCGGCGTTGGTCGCGGCGGCAGAGACGCTACCGACCGAGTTAGGGGCAAGCCAGCAGGAGGGCTTCGCTCAATTGATCGACGGCGCCGGCGAGGTGATTGCCGCAAGCCCCAATCTGGGACGCGGTGATCAGCTCGCCATCGAATACACCGTCGGTGACCCGGAGACGCTGCGCACCATGACCGGGCTTCCCGTCGACGATGACGCCTTTCGCGTCATCAGCCGCACCGTGGCAACCCGCTCCGGGCCCGCCGCGTTACACGTCGGCACGACCTACGACGTCGTAGGGGAGAGCACCGATGCGCTCACAACGAGCCTGGCCGTGTCGATTCCGGTGGCCGTCATCCTGCTTGCCGGGTTGGTCTGGGTCCTCGTTGGAACGACGCTGCAGCCCGTCGAGCGCATCCGCCTCGAGGTAGCCGCGATTGGGGCTCATGACCTCGACCGTCGGGTATCCCAGCCGGCGACCGGCGACGAGATTGCACTTCTCGCCGCCACCATGAACCAAATGCTCGGCCGAATCGAGGAGTCAGTGACAAAACAGCAGCGATTCGTGGCCGATGCTTCCCACGAGCTGCGCAGCCCCCTCACTCGAATGCGGTCCGAGATCGAAGTGAGTTTGCGGGACAAGGCCCCGGTTGCCAGCAGCCAGCTCGAGAGCCTCCTCGCCGAGGTTGTCGGGCTGCAAGATCTCGTTGCGGACTTGCTCCATCTCGCCCGGTCCGATGCCGGCAGCCATTCGATGTCGATGGAGTTGGTCGATCTCGACGACCTGGTGCTGGCCGAAGCCGGGCCGCTCCAGCTCGACGGTCGGGTCACCGTCGACATGAAAGGCGTCTCTGCCGCCCGAGTCGAGGGCGACAAGGGCCAATTGACGCGGGCCATTCGCAACCTGCTCGACAACGCGGCACGCCATGCCGCCGGCATCGTCACCATCACCCTCTGCGAAGAGGCCGATACGGCCGTGCTCACGGTAGGCGACGACGGCCCCGGGTTTGCCCCCGACCAGGTTCAACTGATCTTCGAACGCTTCGCCCGGCTGGACGACTCGCGCAGCCGGGCAAGTGGTGGATCCGGTCTGGGTCTGTCGATTGCGCGCGACATCGTGCACCGCCACTCCGGCACAATCGATGTCGACTTGGCCGGAGGGCCCGGAGCCCGGTTCGTGGTGCGCCTCCCCCGCGCCTGAGCCCTACTTCTTGGCTTGCTCGTAGTAGGGGTTGTTGCCCGAGGCGTGGTCGGTGACGTCGATGACCTTCTCCACTTCGGGCACCACCTGACGCAGGGTGGTCTCAATGCCCTGTGAGAGCGTCACCGAGGCCATCCCGCAACCCTGGCAGCCGCCGCCGAGCCGGATGTAGACCGTGCTGTCCTCGACGGCCACCACTTCGGCACGGCCGCCGTGGCTGGCAATGGCCGGGTTGATCATGGTGTTGACCGCCTGCGTGACGCGTTCCGCCACGGAGCCTGTCAGCTCGGCCGGGGCGCCTCCGCCGAGAATCTGTGGGCTGGGCGAGTTCGGGTTCTCGACGACCAGACCGGGATCGAGCAGGTTGCGCGATTTGGCAATCACTGCGCCGCGCAGGTTGGGGACATCTGCCTCAGAGATCAACAGCGGCAGCTCCCCGGGGACGATGACATCGTCGGGTCGGGCGTGATCGAGCCGGGTGAAGGCGATCTGATAGGTGAAGGCTTCGCCACTTATTCCGGAGATCGTCACCACCAGACCGAGATCGGCAGCGTCCGATTCGCGATCACGAACCTCCATCAACATGGCAAGAGCGCCGTCCTCGATGGTCATGATTGGAGTGTTCGCGGGATCTGTCATAGCTCGCAGGTTAGAGGGCATTGAGGCAACATGAGCCGGATATGAAAACCGTTGTTATTGTCGCCAGCTGCGAGAGCTATCGCATCCAGGACTTCATGGAGGCCGCCGAGGTGCTGAGGTGCCGCTCTGTTCTGGCTTCGGACGGAGAATCACCCGCCGCCGGCCGTGCCTTCGTGGCGGTCGATCTGGCCGATCCCGTGGCGGCTGCAGCCGCCATTGCACAGCAGGTGCCCGATGCGGACGCGGTCATTGCGGCAGACGATTCCGGTGTTGTGATCGCGGCACGGGCCGCGCAACTGCTCGGACTCGCCGACAACCCGGTACCCGCCGCGGCCGCCACCAAGGACAAGCTCCTCATGCGCGACACACTTCGCTCGGGAGGGGTCACCCAGCCCGATTACAGGTGGGGCGCTCTCGAGGAGATACCGGCTCTGGCCGCTGCGGTCGGGTTTCCGGTGGTGGTCAAACCACGGCGGCTCTCGGCCAGCCGCGGCGTGATCCGCGCCGACAACCCAGCCGAGGCAGCCGCGGCAGCTGAACAGGCACATCAGATCGCGGTCACCGCCGGCCACGATCCCGGCGACGGG
>CAMYJM010000178.1 GCA_947258635.1 uncultured Acidimicrobiaceae bacterium | reverse complement strand
GCCGGCACGATGCCGGGGTACTCCGGCACGTTGACTCCGGAGCAGATTGACGCAGTTTCGGCCCACTCTTTCGACCTGCAGACGGCCGGCGCCACCACGACCACCCAACCGACCGGGGGGGCCTCGCTGTACGTCTCATACTGCTCGGCGTGTCACGGTGCCAGTGGAAAGGGCGCTATCGGTCCCCCCCTCGTCGGTCTCGACAAGAGTCTGGAAGAGTTCGTCGAGATCACGCGCATCGGGGCGGGCGCGATGCATGGCTTCGTCCAGGTCCTCACCGACGAGGAGATCGAAATCCTTGGCGCCTACTTGTTCAACCTGGGCCAGGTGGGAACGACCGGGCGAAGTCTCAGCGAAATCACCGACCCGGCCGAGATGTACAGCGTCGCATGTGCCGTGTGCCACGGAGTGGGCGGCAAGGGTGGCATCGGGTCGGCCGTGGCAGGAACGCCGCTCTCGGTGCAGGAACTGATTGCGGTCATCTCCGACGGCGTCCCGAGCATGCCGGCGTACCGCGACTCGATGGAAGCCAGCCAGATCGGGGCGCTCGCCGAATTCATCGCCGGCCTCTCCGCAGACGGCGGAACTCCCCTCGAGTCGAGCACGAGCTCCAGCACGAGCACGGCGCTCGCCACACCGGTTCCGGTCCCGGACGCCGAGTCCTCGTCGACCGGTCTCATCGTGCTGCTCTTCCTGCTGCTGGCAGGCGGATTGGGCGGTCTGGCGCTCTGGCGGATGAAGACGCAGCAGAGCACGCGCCCGTAGGACCGTTAGGACCTCTGGCTGAGACCTGCGGCCGCCACGACGTCGCCCGTCACCACGAGGTCCGTCGCCGCCGCCAGGTCAGGGGTCAGCACCCGGTCGGAGTCGAGGTGATCGACTACGTCGCGCAACCGGGCTACGACGCGGCCGGTGACCGGACCCGGATCCATTGCGCGCATCTCCAGCGCCTGGGCGGCGATCACCAACTCGATGGCGAGCAGCCGGCCGAGATTGGCGACAGACCGCCGCAGCTTGCGGGCCGCCCCCCAGGCCATCGAAACGTGGTCTTCCTGCATGGCCGACGTGGGCAGCGAGTCGACGCTGGCCGGCGCCGCCAGGCGGCGATTCTCGGCCACGATCGAGGCGGCGGTGTATTGGGCGATCATCAGCCCGGACGAGACGCCGGGGTCACCTGAGAGAAACGGGGGCAACCCGTTGGAACGGGCCGGGTCGAGCATGCGGTCGATACGTCGCTCCGCGATCGCTCCCACTTCCGCAGCCGCGATAGCCAGGAAGTCACAGGCCAGCCCGAGCGGGACACCGTGGAAGTTGCCACCGGACTCGACGCGACCGTCGGCAGTCACTACCGGGTTGTCGATGGCCGAGCGCATCTCGTTCTCGACGATGGTGGCGGCGTAGGCCCAGGTGTCACGAGCCGCCCCGTTCACCTGAGGGGTACATCGCAGGGAGTAGGCGTCCTGCACCCGCGGATCGTGATGGCGGTGCGAGGCAACGATGGGCGATCCGGCGAGCGCCTCCGTCATGTTGGCGGCCGAGATCGCCTGACCCGGGTGGGGGCGCATAGCGATGATATCGGCGGCGAATGCCCGGTCCGTCCCGAGTAGAGCTTCGACGCTCATGGCCGCCGTGATGTCGGCGGTCGTCAGCAGAGCCTCGAGATCTGCCAGGGCCAGCACGAGCATGCCCTGGATACCGTCGGTGCCGTTGATCAGAGCCAGCCCCTCCTTGGCCTCGAGCTCGAGTGGCTTCCAGCCGAGCGCCGCCAGGGCCGCCGCCGCATCCTGATCCACTCCCCCAACCTCGACGATCCCTTCCCCGAGGAGTGCCAATGCAGCGTGCGCCAGCGGCGCCAGGTCGCCGGACGCTCCCAGCGACCCATACTCGTGAACGGCCGGGGTGACTCCGGCGTTGAGCATGTCCAGCATGCGATCGACAACGGCCGGCCGCAGGCCGGAGAACCCCATCGCCAGGGTGCGGGCCCGCAGCAGCATCATCGCCCGCACCACTTCCGGTTCCACCCGGGGTCCCATTCCGGCAGAGTGAGAGCGGATCAGGTTCTTCTGCAGCTCGCGGCGGCGGTTCTCCGGGATGAATTTGTCCGCCAGCGCTCCGAATCCCGTAGAGATCCCGTAAGCGGGCTCGCCGGAAGCTGCCAGCTCCTCGACGACCCGCCGGGAGCCGGCCATGGCGTGGCGGGCCGCGTCGCTCAACCCGACCGTGGCGTTGCGGCGCGCCACGGCCACGACATCGGCCCGGGTGAGCCGCGTGCCCGACAGCTCAATGTCGTTCAATCGGATCCACCTTCGCTTCGAGGGATCATCGTCGCGGAGTCTCCCATGTGACGGACGATCCGGCGATCCACAGCGCCGAGAGCAAGGGGGCGCCAAACCAGTAGGCCAGCGCCGGCGCCCGGTCGACGTCCCACAAGGCGAGGTCGGCTCGCATGCCGATGGCGATCTCGCCGCGGTCGGCAAGGCCCAGCGCCGCCGCCGCGTTCCGCGTGGCGCCGTGGAGCGCCTCGGCCGGTGTCAACCCAAACCGGGTGCAGGCCAGCGCCATCGCCAGCTGCATGGAGCCGAGCGGAGCCGAGCCGGGATTGAGGTCGGAGGCAAGGGCGACCCGGAGCCCGGCGTCACGCATCGCCGCCACCGGCGGCCGGTGCTCCTCGTCGAGAAAAGTCGCCGCACCAGGGATCAGCACGGCAACGGTCCCGGCCGCCGCCATCTGCCGCAGGCCGTCTGCTGCGGAATGCTCGAGGTGATCTGCGGACAGGGCGCCGCACTGCGCCGCCAGGGCGGCCCCTCCCAGGTCGGACAGCTGGTCGGCGTGGAGCCGCACCGGAAGTCCCACCGCACCGGCGGCATCGAACACGCGCCGCACCTGCTCCGGCGAGAAGGCGATGCTCTCGGCAAAAGCATCGACGGCGTCGGCCAGGCCGGCGGCGGCAGCAGCCGGAATGACCTCGTTGCAGATCACGTCGACGTAGCCGTCGGGATCGTCGCGATACTCGGTTGGGATCGTGTGCGCCGCCAGCAGCGAAGTTCGCACCGTCACCGGCAGCTCCGCGCCGAGGCGGCGGGCTACCCGGAGCATCCGCAGCTCGGTCTCGACGTCGAGGCCGTAGCCCGACTTGATCTCCACCGTCGCCACCCCGCTCGCCATCAACCAGCGCACCCGGGACGCCGCCAGCGCGAAGAGGTCCTCCTCCGCAGCCGCCCGGGTCGCCGCCACCGTCGACTTGATCCCGCCTCCACTCTTCGCGATCTCGCCGTAGCCGGCACCCTGCAGGCGCCGCTCGAAATCGGCGATCCGTTGCCCGGCAAACACCAGGTGTGTATGACAGTCAATCAACGCCGGAGTGAGCAACCTGCCGGCGGCATCGATTGTCTCGGCCGCCGCCAGCTGGCCCGACGGCGGCCCAACATAGGCGATCCGCCCGTCGGCGATTCCAACCACGCCGTTGTTGAGGAGCCCGTAGTCGCCGGCAACGCCGAGCGTGGCCACTTCGGCGCCGACAATCAGCTTGTCCAGGGTGAGGCTCACGAACGATCCATCGGGAGGTCCACCCCTCGCTCCCGAGCAACCTTCTTGGCGATGTCGTACCCGGCGTCGGCGTGGCGCATGACGCCGGTGCCGGGATCCGCCGTCAGCACTCGGGCCAGGCGCTGGTCGGCGAGCTCGGTTCCGTCGGCGACCACAACCATGCCGGCGTGGATCGAACGGCCGATACCGACCCCCCCACCGTGATGAATGCTGACCCACGTGGCGCCGGCAGACGTGTTGAGCAGGGCGTTGAGCAGCGGCCAGTCGGCGTTGGCGTCCGACCCATCCGCCATGTCTTCGGTCTCTCGATACGGTGAGGCGACGGATCCGGAGTCGAGGTGGTCACGCCCGATGACGATCGGCGCCGACACTTCACCCGTGCGGACCATCTCGTTGAAGCGCAACCCCAGACGATGCCGCTCGCCGTAGCCCAGCCAGCAGATTCGGGCCGGCAGGCCCTGGTACTCGACCCGCTCGGAAGCGAGAGTGATCCAGCGTGCCAGCGCCTCGTCGTCGGGGAACTCCTCGAGCACGGCCCGGTCGGTGGCGGCGATGTCGGCGGGGTCGCCGCTGAGGGCCACCCAACGGAAAGGTCCCTTGCCTTCGCAGAAGAGGGGCCGCACATAGGCCGGAAGAAAGCCGGGGTAGTCGAAAGCCCGCTCGAAGCCCCCGAGCCGGGCCTCGGTGCGCAGTGAGTTGCCGTAGTCGAAGACCTCGGCGCCGGCGTCCATGAACCCGACCATGGCGGCGCAGTGGCGCGCCATCGACTCGCGGGCCCGCCTGATGAGGCCCTGGGGATCTTCAGTCTGCATCCGGACGGCCGCCTCCGGCGTCAGGTCGGCCGGAACGTAACTCATGGGGTCGTGCGCCGACGTCTGATCGGTGACGATGTCGGCGGGGAAGTCCATCTCGAGGAGCCGGGGAACCATGTCGGCGGCGTTGCCGACCACGCCCACGCTGAGCCGCTGCCGAGCGGCGCGGGCCTCGATGCAACGGGTCACGGCGGATTCGAGATCGGCGGCGACCTCGTCGAGGTAGCGCGTCTCCAGGCGGCGTTGCACCCGGTGGGGATCGACTTCGACGCACAACACCACACCCTCGTTCATCGTCACCGCCAGCGGTTGGGCGCCGCCCATGCCGCCGAGGCCCGCCGTCAATGTGATCGTCCCGGCCAGCGTGCCGTTGAATCGTTTGCGGCCGATCTCGGCGAAGGTCTCGTAGGTCCCCTGGAGGATGCCCTGGGTGCCGATGTAGATCCAGGAGCCGGCCGTCATCTGGCCATACATCGTGAGGCCGAGCGCCTCCAGCCGACGGAACTCCTCCCAGTTCCCCCAATCGGGCACCAGGTTCGAATTGGCCAGTAGAACCCGCGGCGCCCACTCATGAGTGCGGAACACACCGACCGGTTTTCCGGACTGGATCAGCAGCGTCTCATCGTCTTCGAGGCGTTGCAGCGTGGCCACGATGGCATCGAAGGCGTCCCAGGAGCGGGCCGCCCGCCCGGTACCCCCGTAGACGACGAGGTCATCCGGGCGCTCCGCCACCTCCGGGTCGAGGTTGTTCATCAGCATGCGCATGGCGGCCTCTTGGGGCCACCCGCGGCAACTGATCTCGGCACCGCGGGGAGCTCGTACCGGCCTCGGTCCACTCATGGTTCCTCCTCGGTCTCCATTGTGGCGCGAAGCGAACGCCGATGCGGAACGGCTCGACCCGGCCGGCATCCATACATAGGATCGGGCCCCACCGATCCAGGAGCGCGACATGAACTTCGACGGCAAGACGGTGCTGGTTACGGGCGGTTCGAGCGGCATCGGCGAGAGATGTGCCGAGCGCTTCGCCGCCCTTGGCGCCACGGTCATCGTCAATTCGGCTCGCAGCGTGGAGGCCGGCGAGGCCGTCGCCGCGCGGATCGGTGGGCTCTACCTGCAGGCAGATGTGTCAGATAAGGCGGCAGTGGAGGTAATGATCGCCGCCGCGGTCGAGCGCACCGGGCGCCTCGACGTGGTGATCAACAACGCCGGAGCCACCGAGGTGATCCCGCACGACGACCTCGACGCAGTCACCGACGAGGTGTGGCACAGGATCATCGACACCAACCTGACCGGCACCTGGTACGTGACCCGAGCCGCGGTGCCCCATCTCCGGGAGTCCGACAACGGCTGCGTGATCAACGTCACCTCCCTGGCGGGTGTGCGCGTGCTGGGCAGCTCGATTCCGTACGCCGTGTCCAAGGCCGGGATCAACCACCTCACCCGGCTGCTGGCCCGCGCCCTCGGTCCCGACGTTCGGGTCAACGCGGTCGCTCCGGGGCTGGTCGACACACCGTGGACGTCAGATTGGAACGAGATCCGCGAGTACGTCCGGGCCACCGTGCCGGCGCGCCGCTCGGCCACGCCGGACGACATCGCCGAGGCGTGCCTCTTCCTGGCCCATTCGACCCTCGTCACCGGAGACATCCTGATGGTCGACGGCGGCCACCACCTGCTGTAGCCGTCGCAGGCGCATGTGTCCCCCCGCAGGG
>CAMYJM010000177.1 GCA_947258635.1 uncultured Acidimicrobiaceae bacterium | reverse complement strand
AATCCAGCTTCAGAATCACCAACTTCACCCGGCTCTGACCCCAACTACCGCCCATAGCGGCATCCCTGAGGTGCGGTCCAGAACTGCCAGATCTGCTCGGAACACGGGGCGCGAGATCGCTCCAGGTGGTGGATGATCTGTGCCCTGGGCCAATGGGCAGGCTGGTGACCGGTGTCGGTCACACGTGAGTCCAGCGAGTTGGATCGCCTTCGAGCAGGCCAGCGACACGTACTGCGGCCTCCCCGGCCACACCCGGCGAGTCGGCGGTGCAACGGACCGCCCAGCAGACGACCCAAAGTTCATAGACACGACGCATCAGGTAGTAGCCGGGCCAGGCCCCAGGTTCGGCTCCGTAACCGGTGGCAAACTGCTGGAAGTCCTCTGCGGGTTCACCGTAGCGCTCAACACCCACCCCAAGAGGAGCGAAATCCCAGCTGGCCGGCCCGACGCCGGCGTCTTCGAGATCAATTAGGACCAGACCACCTTCGGTGACGACCGCGTTGTCTGCATACGGATCACCGTGAACGACGACTACGCCGAGCGGATCATCCCGGGTTTCCTCCTGCCATCTCGAGGCCAATTCGTCAGCGCGACGCCTCAGCTCCGCAATTGCGGCCGATCCGGACCACGCCGAAGGCGAGTCAAGGCAGGCTCGCACCTGTCCAAAGGGGTCGATGGTGGGCACACCCTTCGGCAACGATCCAGCAGTGGCCTCGTGGATGGTGCGCACAGCGCGCCCCATCGCCCAAAGCGTAGGCGTGGCTACAGATCGGAGCCGACGCCACAGCGTCACGGCACGGTTGCCGATGAAGAACGGTTGAATCTCAGGTTGAACCAATCGTGCTATCGGCGCATCGCGAGCAGCGAGAGCTCGAGCCACCAGAACCTGACGCAGCGCCAGCTCCTGCTCGCCGGGGCCTTCGACCCGGGCAACCACGTCAGCCTGTGGCAATTCGACGTGGATCGACGTTCGAACCCGCAGGACTTCGGCCCCAGCGGCGTCGAGACCAGCTCGCCGAGCTGCCTCCGTCGCCAGAGAGAGCGCCTGCCCTACAGCCTCTGGGCGAGGCTCTGAGATCGATGTGGAGATCGCGACTCCCTCTTGAACTCCATTGGACTTGGCTTTCCCCAGTGAACATAGCCTGCCCAACTGTGACGACCCCTCGGTATGGGGCCTGAAAGGGGCCGACCAGAGGCGTCAGTCTGCTCGGCTAGGTCGCTCCTTACAGCAGCTCGGCCAAGACGGAGTCTGGGAGAGAAAGCGCACCTGGAAGTCGCTAACAGGCGAACTCGCCCTGCGTGCTTCTGTTGACCGACGCGGGCACGTCTTGCTCGACTTCGAGGTTGCCCAAGAACCAAGCTGGCTGACCAGAGCCACCCTTCACTACAACCTCGGCGACCTCGCCCGTATCGGCAATCACCTTCATGACTGGTTCACCGATCAGACCACCTGATCTGGAGCGATAACACCCCTTTGAGCTACCAGCGCCGAGCGAGGCACATCTGCGTGCGCTCTCAAAGCCCGTTATACGGCCGACCTCTCCAAAGTCAGCGTGCTCATAGCCGCGGACCTGTGAGCTGCAAAGGCTGATCGCTACAGCCAACGGGCTCGATGGTGGAAGCGTCGATTGAGCGACAGTCAGCCAGGAACCAGGCTCGTGCACCGAAGCCGTCCCGAGTCGCGTCCGTATACACCTGGACCCTCCCATCAGGGAGCAGCCGAAGGACGAAGACGATCCAATCGCCCTCAGTGGTGAGGCGCGCCTGAATCATCTCGGCTGGATCGCCTGCATCGACTCGCGCCGCAAAACACTCCCGCGATTCCTCGTCATGATCCAGACCCTCGAGAGTCTGGTTGCGGCCCCGCACTTCGATGTCGACCCCGCAGTACGGCAGCGGGACACGAGTGGCCACTTCGGGTGGTGCGCCTTCGAGGTCGGGACCGCCAATCGGTAGCCCCGCCTCGACTGTTGTCGATGCAGGCACCAGTGATGTGGTCGTCGGCTGTTCCAGGGGTACCGAGGTCGGCGGAGTGCCGGTGGTCGAAGATGGGCTGACAGCCGCCTGTGTCGTCGAGGTTGCACCTCCACCTGTCGGGCTGCAGGCCGCCGCCGCGAGACTCAGACCAACGAACAACACAACAAGTCTCAGCCTTGTCGCCGCTCCACGGCTGCAACTGTCTCGGGCCGCGGCGCTGGCCATGCAACCAGCCCTACGTTGCTCCCCGCGGTATTGCACATCGGCTCCTTCTTCGAAGCTTCGATGGATGTCCCAATGCTACGAGGCAACACCAACAACGTCCGCTCCCGCTCCGATCACAAGATATGGCGCACGAACGCACATTCCGCAGAGTGTCCGGGATCGGCACCTCCAGGAGCGGGGGGCCGGTCGCCGAGTCGTCACTCAGGGTGGCCGTCAGTCCTAGCCACGTTGCGTGACCAGCGAGGTGTAACAACATGCCGCTCTGGCTTGGAATGACGTTCTTGACGCGGGCGAGGCCACCCTCTTAGTGCGTGCCTTCTCGGGACGTCAGTCGGGGATGCGACGCCACTCGGCCCGGATAGTCGCCGTGACCTTGCCTTCGCACTCAATGTGGCCTTCCGCGATGGCTCGCTCCTGCTCTAACTCAACCACCCTGGCGTGCAACTCGACCGGTCGCTCGAGCGGCGTCGCTCGGCGCAAATCGACT
Source organism: uncultured Acidimicrobiaceae bacterium (assembly GCA_947258635.1). Classification (GTDB taxonomy): domain Bacteria; phylum Actinomycetota; class Acidimicrobiia; order Spongiisociales; family UBA5794; genus JAHEJX01. The sequence goes on along the minus strand of CAMYJM010000177.1, from coordinate 3,389 downwards.
TGGTAGGACCGGGTCACCCATGGGTCTCCGTCAACGTACGGGACCTTCCCGTCTCGCTCCCCAACGGCGCGCAGGACCGCCGCCGCGGTGTGGCAGTCCAACAGGGTCCCGACGACACCACCGGCGACGACTTCGGGACCGGACCGGTAGATCGGCGAGGCGCACCACTGGGCGACCACCTCGTCGCCGTTCGCGAAGCTCTCGAGTCGGAGGCCATCCATATTGGCCGGGCCGCATCCGAAGCACAGGCCGGCTGGGAACCATTGCTGTTGTAACGACTCCACGAATGCGCACCTCCCATGTCGCCGCCGCTCCCTCCCGTTGATCCTACGCGGCTGGGCAGAGACGGGGTGAGGTCGACGACCTCGATGACAAGTCACCCCAGGCCGGGTGACTTGTCCACCACCGCCCAGATCAACAAGAAACGTTGCAGAAACGCACATCCCACCGAGTGCGCGGGATCGGCAACTCGGCGTGCGGTTACGTTCGCATACGCTTCAGCACCTCTATTCGAACCTCACCGCGGTGAGATTCAGGATTGAGGTCGTGGTGTGAGGCAAATCAGGCGCTCGGGATTGCCGGATCGAGGACGCGGTCGTGTGCGCTGGATCGGGTGGGGCGGAGGGTGATGTGCGCTTCCTGGATCGCCCGGCACTGGGATTGCCGTCGATGGAAACCTGCCCACAAAGCATCCAGCGCTAGGACTTCGGGCGACTCGACGGGGACGCACGGGATAGCCAGGCCCAGTTTCGAATCCTCCCCAGAGCGCCGATGCGTGGATAATCCTGAACTGTTCGCTGGAACTCAGTTCGAGGCCCGCAGCGTGGGAGCCGGCTAAGGCGTGTTGCCCGCCTCGACCCGGCAATGGATCTCAGCGGCCGTCCCGGAAGTGAGGTCGCTGCAACTCTCAGCGGCCTCGGTGATCCGCTGCCACCGGGTGGTCTCCGGCTCGACCGGTGAGTCAGCAGTCAAGATCGCGACCGTGAGGCCTGCGATGACCAGCCCTGCGGTCATAGTCTTCAGACGCTTGACGAACGTCGATGCCGACGAGGCCACCGCCGGCCACTCGAACAGGACCAAGGATTCTGGGGTCTCGAAGAAGACGAAGGATTGCGACTTGTCCTGCATACATTCCGATCGTTGTGGTACCAGCGATTCGGGATACTCAATTGTACCGCAGCATGTCACTTGGTATTCGACACGGTCGGGCCAGTGCGGTCCATGGCCCAGACCACCAAATCAGGCGCAAGAATGCACATTCCACCGAGTGCTCAGTATCGGCACCTCCGCGAGCGGCCCTCGAACACTGACCGTGACGATCGTCGTCCTCGACGTGCGCGTGTCTGCTAGATCTGCTCGGAGCGAAGTGGGCGAGATCACCTAGCGGCCACGCAATGCAATCCGGCTTAATCGTCAGGCGCCTCCGATCCCCAGGCGTAAAGTTGCTCCGTGCCAAAGCAGACACCCCAGGAGCTTCGTGACCACCTTGATGCTCAGGTCGGATTCCTGGATGCGTCCGCCAAGCGTTTCGACGCCGGGCATGAGGTAGAGGCCGCTCGGTTGGCTACGGTCATCCGCGTTCTCTTGCACGACACGAAAGCGTCCAAGTCACTGTTGGCCCAGCTCGGGGTGAAGTACACGCTCCGCTACGTCGATACGGCGCTCGACGTCGGTTCTTCCAGTCGGGCAGCAACGAACGGGCTCTCGATGATCATGATGAGCGGCGGCGACGCCAGGTACTTCCCTCCGCTCGGTCACCTCAGTCCTCGCCGGGCGAACAAGTCTCCCAAGCAGTTCGACGAGTGGTGGACGGTGGCCGTGGTCAAGGACGCCGATGGGCGCACGTTCTCTCGAAAGGACCTAATCCTCGCATTGGCCCACAAGGACGGCGGAGCCCACGTCGATCCCGAGCTGGATGCTGCCTATGCGGCTTTGTCACGAAGCAACTCCCTAGGTGGCGTGTTCACTGGCGCCTCCGGCATCTCCAAGACGCTCGGCAGCCCCGTGCTTGCGTCGGCGAGACAGATCGCTTACGAAATCACTCAGACTATTCAGCACCTCACATGAGCTAGGAGTGCTCCCGGTCCGTGCAACGTTCATGATGACGGACAGCCCTTCGACCGAGATCGCCAGATATGCGCTGTATATAACGGCGCTAGGTTGAACCACGCCGAACGGCACGTCGAGGGGCGGCTCATAACTGCCGGATATCTCTCGGTCTCGACTTCGCTGACAGGAGCGAGGTCGTCGTGATTATGCGTGACTGCTCTGACCAGCCTCGAGGGCGGTTCTCTCATGGCGGAGGTACCTGCCTAGGTCGTCCGCGTGTGGCAGATTGGGACCATGGATCGCCGATAGCTGCTCGGCTTGGGGGAGCAGATCTCCTGTCAGTTGTGCCGTCAGGCCGGCGACGGTCATGCCCATACGAGGCGGCCTCGGGTTTGCGGCCTCGAACGAGTGTAGAAAGGCCCGTACCCGGATCTACAGCTCCGTCCTGGCCCACTTTCCGAACGCGACGATCGTGAAAATGACGCACGCGACCCCTGTGACCACGATGGCACTGTAGGAGGGCACTGGCTCTCCTGCGATGATCGCTCCGATGACGCTCATATCCGAGCCTTCAAGAGGCACCAAAAGCGACCACGGCAGGTAGGTAGTCACAGCAGATCCCAACAACTGCTGGCCGAACGCGAAGGCGAGAGGAATCGCGATGACCGGGCCTGCTGAGTCGAACAGCGTACCAAGCATGAGTGTGAGGGTGAGATAGAACAACAAGTTGAGTGCGGCTACCGCGGCACCCAGCGCAAAACCCGCAATCGACACCTCGATGCCCGCAAGTGCGAACTGGAGGAGCAGAACCATCGAGGGAATGGCAATCATTGTGGCTATTGCCCCGACGGCGTTCGGCACGAGTTTGGACAGCATGAACGCGGTCCGTGACACTGGCTTCGAAAGCACCCAGGCGGCCGTCCCGCTGCGCTTCTCACCGACGATCGCTTCCTGCATGACGATGGTGACGGCGATTGCACTGAACATCGTCATGACTCCGAACAGCGAGAAGACTGACAGGTCGTCAGGGGCCTCCCCCCAAATCACTGCAGCGAGCGCACCGTTGATCACTGCAGTCCAAATCAAGGACTGGATCAACCAGGTCCTCGTCCGCCACCAAGACCCAAAGGCGGCACCCATCAGATTGGACACACCACTCCGCCATCCATTCTCAGTGACGCGCTGGAGCCCAGCGACTCCTTCTCTACTCATCGCTGTGGTCCCCTTCCACAAGACTGATAAAGATGCCTTCGAGATCGGCCTTGTGCTTCTTGAACTCCTTCACCACGAGCGAGTCGTCGGCGAGAAGCACACGCTGCATCAGCGACTCTGCGACCTGA
>CAMYJM010000176.1 GCA_947258635.1 uncultured Acidimicrobiaceae bacterium | reverse complement strand
CGAAGCCATTGCCCGCAACCATGGAATCCCCGAAAGCCAGGCCGTTTTCCTGCAACAGTCGCCGGCCGCCATCGACGGCGGGGTTTTCCACAACGACGTCATTTCCGTCGGCAACGGCAATGTCAACGATTCCGTGGGCTCCGCTCATGGGACAGAAGTTGGTGGATTCACATATAGTGCCGACCGCTTCAACGATGCTGCCAGCGCTTGTGGCTTCGATGGCGTTGACTCGAAGGTCGCAGTAGGCAGTGCGATTAGTGCCCCGGGTAGTACCGGCTTGAGCGTGTCTTTCTGGGCCAGAACCGGCACAAGTGGGTTCAACGGTTCGGTTATCTACGCCAATCCTGCGGATTTCGCTTTCCAGGGGAGCATGGGGTTCACGATGATATCTGGCGCAACCGCCACGGTTACAAGCCCGTTCCCCCTAGATACTTGGACGCACTTCGTTGGCACTTATGACGACACCACCCAACTGATGACGATCTACCGGGACGGAGCACCTGTAAGCACAACCACCAAAGGTTCTGCTGCAGGAGGTCTATCAATATCCGGTCTCGAATTCGGACAGGCCGCCTGGCCGGCCAGCACCTTCTGGGAAGGGTCCCTGGACGACATTCGCATCTATGGGCAAGTCCTATCAGCCGGCGAAGTCCAGCAACTCAACACGTACCAGAGAATCAAGTGATGGCTATCGACGGATAGGGAGACCGATCCCAGAGATCGACCCCCCTCCATTGAGGGGGGTCGATCTCTTTGCGATGGCGAGCGATGCGCGGTATCTCGATCAGTCTCGCGAGCCCTCTTTGGACGTATCCGGCGCTCGGCCTCGTTACATGAACCCCTGCTCGGCCAGCCAGTCGTCGTTGAATATCTTCGCCATGTAGTTGCGGCCCGAGTCGGGGAGGATCACCACCACAAGCCTCTCAGGGCGCTCTGTGGCGACCCGGACGGCGCCCTCCACGGCCATTCCGCATGAGCCGCCGACCAGGAGCCCTTCAGTCTCAGCAAGCCGGCGGGTCATCCTGAAAGCCTGCTCGTCGGTGACCACCTCGTAGCGATCGACGACCTCGGGATCGAACGTCTCCGGCCAGAAGTCCTCGCCGACACCTTCGATGAGATAGGTCGTCACGTCGGCTTCGGTCGCCGCGGTGAATATCGACCCGACCGGATCGACTCCAACCACCGTGACCTGCGGGTTCTGCTCCTTGAGGTAGCGGCCGGTGCCGGTGATGGTCCCGCCGGTGCCGACCCCGGCAACGAGGATGTCCACCGTGCCGTCGGTCTGCCGCCAGATTTCCGGGCCGGTCGTGACGTAATGGGCCTCGGGATTGGCTGGATTGGAGTACTGGTCGGGGCGGTACGCATTCGGGAGCTCCGCCGTGAGCCGATCGGCGACCGAGTAATACGAGCGGGGATCTTCCGGGGCGACGTCGGTCGGGCACACCACCACCTCGGCGCCGTAGGCCCGCAGCAGGTCTTGCTTCTCCTTCGACTGCTTGTCGGCCATCACCGCCACCAGGCGGTAACCCTTGAGTGAGGCGACCATGGCGAGGCCGACCCCGGTGTTCCCCGACGTCGGCTCCACGATCGTCCCGCCGGGCACGAGCCAGCCGTTCTCCTCGGCCCGCTCGATCATGGCCAGCCCAATCCGGTCCTTGACGGAACCGCCGGGGTTCATGTGCTCGACCTTGGCGACGAGGTTGCCGGCGGGGTGCAGCCGTCCCAGTCGCACCAGCGGGGTGTTGCCGATCGCGGCCACGATGTTGTCGTGGATCTCCATGGGACCAGGCTATCTCGTTTGGAAACCGCGCCGGTCGCCACGCTACGGTTGCGCCACTATGGGACTTCATCCGCAAGCCGCCGCCGCGCTGTCAATCCTGATCGACTCGGGGATGCAGATGAGCCCTTCCATGAGCATCAAGGAGATGCGCCGGTTGGCTGCGCTGCGGCCCGGTGGGCCCGGCCCCGAGGTCGCCAAGGTCGAGAACTTCACGGTCGCCGGCGCCAGCGGCGTGCAGGTCCCGGTGCGGATCTACCGCCCGATCGGGATCGACAAGCCGACGCCGCCCGTCCTCTACTTTCACGGCGGCGGCTGGGTGGTCGGTGACCTCGACACGCACGATGCCCAGGCCCGGAGGCTCGCCAACTACAGCGGCTGCACGATCATCGCCGTCGACTACCGCCTCGCCCCGGAGCACCGGTTCCCGGCGGCCTATCAGGACGCGTTGGCGGTGGCCCGATGGATAGCTCGCTCCGCCGGGTACATCGGAGTCACTCCGGGAAGGTTTGGCGTCTGTGGCGACTCCTCGGGAGGCAACCTGGCCGCCGCGGTGGCCCTGGCGGCGCGTGACGAGGGGCTGCCCCTGGGCGTGCAGGTGTTGATCTACCCGGTCCTCGACAATCGGCCCGACCTGTACCGGTCGTACCAGACCTACGCCGACGGCTACTTCCTGACCCGCAAGGGAATGGAGTGGTATCTCGGCCAGTACATCCCGGCGGAGTCGCGTCATGACTGGCGGGCGGCTCCCATGCGATCCACCAACCTGGTGGGAGTGGCCCCCACCATGATCATCACGGTCGAAATGGACGTTCTGCGAGACGAGGGCGAAGACTATGCCGTCCGATTGGACGCCTACGGTGTGCGCACGTCGCTCGTGCGGTATCCGGGGATGTTCCATGGTTGCTTCGGACTGACCCACTTGATCGACGCTGCCGTCGACATGCACATCGACGCCGCCGCCATGCTGGCGGCCGAGCTGACGTAGAGCTTTGAGCCGAGCAGCCTTGGCTCGAGTTCTGCACGTCGGGCGAAGCCTCCGCTTCGGCGTCCGTGGGTCTCGGACCACCCCACAACGGGGAACCACAGTTGACGATGCGCCCCTCTACCCGCTCGTCGGCTGCGCCGCCGGCGGGGCCCTTCTCCCCTCCGGGGAGACCCATCCCCAGCCGAGCCGTTCGAGCGACCTTCCCTGGTGTCTTCCCCCGGATGGGGCGCGAGCCGGTCGAACGAAGCGGCGCTGGAGCGGCCTCCCTGGTGTCTTCCCCTGGAGGGGGAAGTGGCGCCGCCAGGCGCCGATGGGGGCGCCAGCTCAACGTGACTCACGGTTCGACGTTCACTCCCCGGCAGGCGACAGAGCCCTCGCAACGGGAGCCAGGCTCCGCCATGCGCCCCTCTACCCGCGCGGCGACTCCGTCGCCGGCGGGGCCCTTCCCCCCTCCGGGGGGACACACCCCGACACCGCGGCAACCGTGGATTCAAGCTCCGGGGGGACACACACCAAGCCGCGCCGACTATATCGAAATCACACCTGGTCGAGAGCTCGTGCCAGGTCGGCGATCAGGTCGCGGGAGTCTTCGAGGCCGACGCTGAGGCGCACCAGGCCGTCGGTGATGCCAACCCGGGCCCGTTCCTCCGGGGGGATGGCGGCATGGGTCATCGTCACCGGGTGCGTGGCGAGCGACTCGACGGAGCCGAGGTTCTCGGCCAGCGCCCACAGCCCGAGTGAGTCCATCAGCTTCTTGCCGGCGGCGGCGCCCCCGATGACTTCGAACCAGAGCATGGCCCCGAATCCGGAAGCCTGCCGTTTGGCGAGGTTATGTTGGGGGAACGAAGCGAGCCCGGGGTAGGCCACGGTCTCGACTTTGTCGTGCGCCTCGAGGTACTCGGCGATCTCCATGGCGTTGGCCGCCTGCTGGTCCATCCGCACCGACAGGGTCTTGGTGCCCTGCAGGCTGAGCCAGGCCACCATGGGCGACATGATCGTGCCGGTGGAGTTCTGGATGAAGCGCACCCGATCGGCGTGATCCTGGGTGGCGATGACGACGGCCCCGCCGACGGTGGCGTTGTGGCCGTCGAGGTACTTCGTGGTCGAGTGCACCGACATGTCGGCACCGAGTTCGAGGGCCTGCTGGTAGTACGGTGTCAAGAAGGTGTTGTCGACCGCGTGCGGGATCCCATGCTTCTGGGCGATGTCCGACACGGCCCGGATGTCCGTCAGCTTCAGGGTCGGGTTCGCTGGAGTCTCGGTGAGGATCAGCTGGGTTACCGGAGTGACCGCGGCCTCGACCGCCGCCGGATCCGCGGTGTCGACGAATGAGAACTCCACGCCGAAACGGGTGTACACCTGGGTCGAGAGCCGGTAGGTGCCGCCGTAGGCCACGTCGGAGATGATGGCGTGCGCCCCGGCGTCGAGGAACGCCATGAAGACGGCGTTGATCGCCGCCATTCCGGTGGCGAAGGCTGGGGCGTCGACGCCGCCCTCGAGCGCCGCCAGCTTGTCTTCGAAAGCGCGTACTGTTGGGTTGCCGGAACGAGAGTAGGTGAAGCCGCGTTCCATGTAGCGATCGACGGAAGGCTGGACGAAGGTGGTGGCTTGATGAATCGGAGTGAGGATCGCACCGGTGGTGGGGTCGGGGGCCACCCCCGCGTGAACTTGTTTGGTGCGGAAATGCATGTCTTTCGCCTTTGGTCGACTGGGTGTGGGGTCAAAGATAACCGTCCAGGAGGGGCATATACACGCCGTTGTAGGTGAGAGAATTCATGCAGCGCCGCACGGCTGCGGCCTTACAGGAGCTTCTGTTGACTGGATCGAGATTGGCCGGCCTGGGGTGGGTCGTTGCGCTCATTTCTCTCGCCGCCACGGCATGTGCACCTGCGGTGCCCGAACTGGCGCAACTGCCGGGTGATGCCGCGGCCGTCGTTTCGACCACTTCCCCGTTCCGGGTGTCGACTACCGCGGCCCCACCGCGAACCACATCCGGTTCGTCTACTGCCGCCCCGGCCTCGACGCCGGCCCCTACGACCACGACTGCGACGACGACCACGTCGCTCGCCGACAGCCCGTCCGACCTCACCTTCGGCCGGTGGACGCTGACTGCCGAGACCCGTGATGAGAGCGGGACGGATTTCACGGCGACTCTCACGGTGCCGACGCTGCGCGCCGACGTCGATGCTGGCCTGTCGGGGCGAATCGCCACCAGCATCGAGGGCCAAGTGGAGTCACAGGTCGGCTCGACATTGGCTTTGTGGCGCTCCATCGAGGCTGAGGGGTCGCGCGACATCAGCGACAGCACCCTGCGACTCGAGTTCGACGTTGCCGGCTTCGAGGAGGATTTCATCTCGATGCGGTTCTTCTCGGATGAACGCGTGACCGGTTCGGGCGGCGCCAAGCGGCAAGCGACCACCCTCATGATGGACCTGACATCGGGGACCGCCATCGGACTCGACGAAATCGTCGTCGGGGCCGAGCGCCGTGAGGCCCTGCTCGCCCTCGTCGGTGCCGGCCTCCTCGGGGGGTACTTCGACGGTGATACCGAAGCCTTCTCGCTATGGGCGGGAGACCTGGGGATCGCCGATCTCGACCAGGTCGCCCTCACGCCGGAGGGGCTCGAAGTCTGGTTCGATGAGCTCGAAGTCGGCCCGCCCGATATCGGCATGCCGGTGGTGGCCATCCCGTACGACGATCTCACCGGCATTCTCGAGGCGGCGGGACCGGCCGCCGTCTTCCGCGGCTAGGACCCTCGGTCTTCGAGCCCGTTCACGACGGATTGCGGTTTGACGGCATAGATGAGCGGCATCGACGCGACCGTGACGACGCCCTTGAAGAGGACGTTCAGGTAGATGATCTCCCACACTACGGCCGCCGGCACCACTGCCTCGAGGGGGCCGATGCCGCTGAAGGCGATCAGTGCGAACAACACGGAGTCGACCGGCAGCGCGACCGCGTTCGACGCCAGCACCCGGCCCCATTGATTCGAGCCGCCAAACCTGCGGACCCACGCCGAGTAGACCTCAGTATCGATCAGCTCGGAGATGACCTCGGCAATGATCGAGGCGATGACGATGCGCCACACCGGCCCGAGGACGTCGCCGAACAGCTCGGACTGGGGTCCCGAGTCGGCGACCAGCGGCAGGCGCGCCACCATCCAGAAGAACCCGGCCATGAAGACGTTGATCGCGGCCGCGGCACCAATCAGGGCGCGGGCCACCTGCTTGCCCGCAACCTTGTGGACCAGGTCGCGCAGGGTGAACGTGATCGGGTAGATGAACGTGCCGCCGTCGATCGCCTTGCCCAAGAGGTCGACCAGCCGCAGACT
>CAMYJM010000175.1 GCA_947258635.1 uncultured Acidimicrobiaceae bacterium | reverse complement strand
CGTTCCCTCGTTCTCATTCGCAGCCAGCGCCAACGCAGTTCGCCTGGCGGGGGCCGAGCCGGTTTTCGTCGAGGTGGACCCGGCAACCTATTGCGCCACCTCCGACCTGATCGCACCCGCGATCACGGCTCGGACCGCTGCCATCATGATCGTTCACCTCTACGGTCTGGCTGCGAACATGGGCGACGTGAGCGAGCTGGCAGCGCGATCGGGCGTTGCGGTCGTCGAAGACGCCGCCCAGGCGCACGGCGCCGCCTGGGATGGCCGGGCGGTCGGCTCCTGGGGAGATGCCGCGGCATTCTCGTTCTATCCGACCAAGAACATGACGACGGGCGAAGGCGGGATGGTGACAGTTCGTGACGCGGCTGTTGCCAGACGGATCAGGCTGCTCAGGAACCAGGGAATGGAGCAGCGCTATCAGCATGAGATCGTCGGGTTCAACCAGAGAATGACCGAGATGGCGGCCGCCATGGGCCGGGCCCAGCTCCGGAAACTGCCGGGATGGAACGACCAGAGAGTCAAGAACGCCGAGTACTACACGTCGGCGCTTCGCGCCGACGTCGTGACGCCGTCCGTGCCCGAATTGGTGTCGCACGTGTTCCATCAGTACACGATCCAGGTCGAAGATCGAGACCGCGTCATCCGCGCCCTCGACGAGCGGGGAGTCGGCTACGGGATCTACTACCCGATTCCCATCCACCGGCAGAAGCCGTTCGCCCATGACAGCCTCTCGCTGCCGGTGACCGAGAGTATCGCCGGGAGAGTACTGTCGATTCCGGTGCGCCCCGATCTGCTCGAACCGGAGCGTGGCCGCGTCACCGACGCGATTCTGGACGCAGTGCGATGAGCGAACCGCTGCGCTTCGGGGTGGTGGGGCTCGGCGCGATGGGCCGGCATCATGTCCGCCTCCTTTCCCGGCTCGATGGGGTGCACTTCGTCGGCGGGGTGGACCCGGCGGGCGACATCCATCGCAGTCTCGCTCACGAACCCCTTTACGCGGACCTCACCGACCTCCTGGCCGAAGGGGTCGACGCCGCGGTCGTCGCGGTCCCCACCAAACACCATGAGCAGGTCGCCGTGCAGCTCGCCGAGGCGGGGATTCACGCCCTGATCGAGAAGCCGCTGGCCGGCGATGTGGAATCGGCGCGGCGGATCGCGGCGGCGTTCGACGGCCGCGGCCTTGTTGCTGTCGCCGGGCACATCGAGCGGTTCAACGCGGCAATTCAGGACATGCAGCGACGGCTGGTGCGCGGTGATCTCGGGAGGATCTTCTCTATCCAGACTGAGCGCGTCGGCCCCTATCCGACCCGGATCGGCGACGTCGGTGTCCTGGAGGACCTCGCCACTCACGACATCGATCTCGTGATGTGGCTGATCGGTGAGAGCTTCGCGACGGTACATGCGCAGTCTGCCCGCCAGATCAGGCGGGCCCACGACGACCTCGTCGAGGTGATCGGCCAGCTCGACAACGGCGTCGTGGTGCGGATGAGCGTCAACTGGTTGACCCCCACGAAGCGACGCCAGGTCACGGTCCTCGGTGAGCGTGGTGCCCTGGTAGCCGAGCTGCTCAACTCCGACTTGACGCTCTACTCGAATTCGGACGTCGAGACCGAGTGGGACGAGATGGCCCGGCTGCGCGGCGTGTCCGAAGGAGACGTGGTGCGTTTCGCGTTGCGGAAACGGGAACCACTCCTTGCAGAGCTCGAGCACTTCCGGGACGCGATTCACGGCGGTCCGCTTCCTCCGCTGCTCACGGTGGCCGAAGCCGTCGACGTGATTGAGCTCGTTGAGCGGATAGGGACCTCGAGCGGCGGCGCACGATCGAGCGATGACTGATTCGGCGGCCGGCCACTGGCGATTGCCGGCAACTCGTTGTCGCCGGTGGCCGGTATGAGGCGGCGCCGGCTGGCTCAGCTCCTCGGTCTCCTCGTGGTGGGCGCCCTGGTCGCGTACGTGGTGGCGAACCGCGAGCTCGTCGACGCCCTCCGCGCCATCGCACCGGGGCGCATCCCGGTGTTGCTCGCGATTGCGCTGGCCGGGCTCACCGCCCTGGGCCTGCAATTCTCCTCGATCGCCCGGGTCTTCGGGACCCGGCTATCCCCTCGGGAATGGTTCGGCTTGACGGCCGTCAACACCATGGTCAGCTATGCACTTCCCGCCCGAGGTGGGCTGGTGGTTCGGGCCGGCTACCTGGCCCGGGTTCATCGGATGACGTTGCCGCGCTATGGGGCGCTCACGGCGATCGCGATGCTGACCACCCTCGCGGTGGCGGCTCTGATCGGGCTCGTGACGACCCTGCTGTTTCTCGACGGCACGGCTGCGGTGCGGGCAATCGTCATATTCGGGGTGGCCCTGGCCGCGCTGACCGCAGTGGCGACGGTCGTTCCCCTGGCCTCTCTCATCGGAAGCAGGCTCAAACGCGCCGCGGCGACCCTGGAGGCCTTTCGGCGCGGCCTGGAGGAGATTCGCGGCAGCCGGTCCGAACTGTGGCGGTTCCTGGTGTGGACGATCGTCTTCTTCCTGATCCAGGGAGGCGGCCTGTGGGTTGCATTCGACGTCGTGGGCAGCACGGCCAGTCTGGCGGAGGTTCTCATCGTTCACTCTGCGGCCAGTGTTTCCTTTGTGATCGCGATCACGCCCGGAGGGCTGGGGATCAAGGAGGGGGTGACGACCTTCATGGCGGGGCTCATCGGGCTCGACGCCGATCTGGCGCTGTTGGCCGCTCTGGTAGATCGGGCGGCTGTCGCCGCCGTCGTCTTCGCCGCCGGGTTGGCGCTGGGGCCCGGGCTGGCGGCGCGGGCGGCCGAAGCCGGCGCCGCCGGTTGAGCTCACGTGCGGCGGGCGGTCTCGAGATGGTCGAGCAGGCTGGCCAACACGACGGCCGAGGGACGGGTCTGGGGGATGGTGAGCGGCCGGCGATATGGGGCCGGATCCGCCAAGAACATGGCGATGGTGGCAGGGTCGTAATGGCTCACTATCACGTTGGCGCCGATACCCGCCGAGTGCTCGAATCGGTCGCGCCACAGCAGGGTCGGGACCCCCAGCATGGCGCACTCCTCGTGAATCGACCCGCCGTCGGTGATGACAAATGGAGCCGCGGCAAGGAGCCCGACGAAGTCCGAGTGCGGCACCAACGGCGACATGGCGACGCCGGCCTCCATCAGCCGGTCGCGCCTGCCGTGCTTGGCCAGCGTCGCGTCAGTTGGCTCGTGCAGCAGGAATCTGACCGGTCGGCCGGCGGCTAACTCCACGACCTGGTCGACAAGCTGGTCGACGCGCTTGGCGCTGTGCAGGTTCTCCACTCGATGCATCGTCACGATCGCCGGCCCATTTCCGCTGACCTCGATGTCCCCCACCGAGTAGGCGAGCGCCTCCACCGAGGTGTTGCCCTTGGTGGGAATCACCGTGCCCTTCACCTTCAGGTCCTCGAGATTCCGCACCGCCGACTCCTCCGGCGCGTAGAGCAAGTCGGCCATCTTCATCACCATGAGCCGGATCAGCTCTTCGGGGAAGGGATGGGTCAGCCGATGCGAGCGCACTCCCGACTCGAGATGGGCCAACGCCAGGCCGGCTCGCTTCGCCATCAGAGCCGTGAGCAGCGTTGACGGTGTGTCGCCGTGCACGAGGCATACCCCGCCCCGTCCGCCGAAGATCTCGTAGCGCAACCTCTTCCTGGACAGGAGGCGGGTTGCCAGGCCGGCGGCCCACCGGACGGCCTGGGGAATGGTGGTGACGTCCCGGTTCCCGCCAATGAACAAGTCCGGTTCACGAACCTCGAGATTTGCCCGCATGGTGGAGCTGATCTCGGCATGCTGGCCCGTATCGACGAGGCGGTAGGGCACCTGCTCCTCGTCCATCAGCCGGAGCAGCGGCGCCGTCTTGATGTACTGCGCCTTGGTGCCGATCAGCACGTGGATCATGTCGGCCGCACCGAACGTTTCTGAAAGACCAGGAACTCCACCGCCGGCTCGTCGGCGCTCGCCGGTAGTCCGACGCTGCGGTCGATCAGTTCCCAGCCGTCGATCCAGGAGGCGATGTCGGCGGCTACCGCCCGGTGCCGGACGTGGACGGCGCTGCCTTGGCCGGCGACCTCAACATCGGTGGAGTACACGATGACGTAGCGCGTCGAGTGGGCGAAGAGATGTTCGATATGGGCCCGGTACACCTCGTCCTCGACGAGGTGATATACGACGTCGAGCGAGAGCGCCAGGTCGAACCGCCGCCCGCCGAGAGCAGCCGCGAACCCCTCCGGTTCATAGAGCGCGAACTCCTTGGCCGGGTCGTCGTGGAATCGTGTGCGGCACTTGTCGATGATCGTTGGGGAGACGTCGAATCCGACGTAGCTGGGGTACGCGGCCAGCTCGAGTTGGGCCCCGTCGCCGCAGCCCAACTCGAGGACGGTTGTCACGCCATGGCGCTCGACAAACGCATTCAGGTACTCGGCTTTGGCGCGAGCGCTCTCTCCGTATGATCCCGCTCCGGACGTACCGCCGCGCGCATATCGGTCCTCCCAGTAGCTGCTCGAGTCCTTGAAGCGACGCCCGAGCAGTCGGCGCTGCAGCGAGAGGATCCGTCCGCCCGATAGCTGCACCGCGACACGGCGGGCTCTGGCTCGAATCTGGCCCACGTCGTTCAGTCTCCTCGGATCGATCGCTATCAGCCGCGCAAGGTGGCCGGCAGGACGTCGTGGCGTTTCTTGTTCAGCTGGACCAGGAGGTCCGCCAGCATCGCCAGGAGGGCCAGGGCGATCGCGGCGCCGAGTATGACGATCGTGTTCGTGCCGATGCGGAAGTCCTTGTCGAACAGGTCGAACACCAGCTTGCCGGTCCCCACCAGCCCGAGAAGTATCGCCGGCGGCATCAAGACCTTGAGCGGCGAATACGACAGCACCATACGCACTACCTGGAGCAGGTAGCGGCGAGTGTCCTTCCACCAGTGGAATTTGGACTCGCCGGCCCGAGGGAAGTAGTCGATCGGCACGTATCTCACCGAGTAGCCGTTGGACAGGAATGTCATGGTGATCGTGGTCACACACGAGAAGCCGGTTGGCAGCAGATAAAGGAACTGCATGGCAACGTCGCGGCGGAAGGCGCGAAACCCCGAATTGAGGTCGGGGATATTCGTCCCGGACAGGTAAGTCGCCAGCTTGCGGATGAACCACTTGGCGGGCCTCCGCAGCAGCCGGATCGTGCCCTCTTCGGTGCGGCGGGCCCCGACCACCTGGTCGTAATGGTCGAGCTCGTCGAGCAACGCGGGGATTTGGTCGTTGGGGTAGCTCATGTCGACGTCGGTCCACACCACGATGCGGCCCCGAGCGGCCAATGTGCCGTATTTGCGTGCCGAGCCCGATCCCCGGTTGTGAGCGAATTGCAGCAGTCTGATCCCATCGATTCCTCGAAGTATCTCCCCGGACCCGTCTGTGGATCCATCGTCGACGACGAGAATCTCGTAGGAGTAGCTGGATGCGTCCATCGACTCGCGAACCCGAAAGATCTCCTTCTCGAGATGTCCGGACTCGTTGTACACGGGCAACACGACGGTCACGTCGACCTCGGGTTCGCCGTGGTGAACCTGGTTGATGATTTCTGCGCTCACGCGTTTCTCCGGGGCTGTCAGCTATTCCGAGCATAACGGCGCCGTCTCCAGCGGCCGTGCCCCTTTGGATCGGTAGTGACTAGGCACTCCTTGAGCGGGCAGGTCGCATCGGGTAGGCCGAACCGAGCGTCGAGCAGCTTCGCGGCGCCGTGCGGATTCTCGCTTGAATCGGTATGGAGCCCGGCCGATCAAATACTGTGGTTAGGAGAAGTCCATAGCCGTGGCCAGGACCATTGATCCAGCGAACAGCCGACTTGCCGCGAGCCGGGCGTCCCGCCGGCCACGTGGCGAGATCCGGCGTTGGCGGGAATCGTGAATCTGAGATCACGAGGCTCACGATTCGTTGCCGGGCTCCTGGCGGTCCTGCTCCTCGCCGAGTTCGGGATGCGGCTGGCCGCGCCTCGTTTGGAAGAGCCGCTCGATTACTACGTGGACTTTGCGCAACGTATGGTCGGCGAGATGGAGATCCTCGAGGACGCCGGGCGCACGAGCGACCTCCTT
>CAMYJM010000174.1 GCA_947258635.1 uncultured Acidimicrobiaceae bacterium | reverse complement strand
CAGTGCCAGCGTTTCGCAAGCGCTCGCTGGCGCCGGTTTCGCCAGGGTCGGCAATATGGCGGGCGGCATGGCGGCGATCGGGCTGGCATGAGTTGGTTCACCCGCAACAGCCTGTCCGTGACCGAAGCCGCCGCCGCCCTCGAGAATGGGGCGCGACTCATCGACCTGCGCACCGCCGCGGAGTGGAAGCAGGCGCGGGCTGTGGGAGCGGTCCACATGCCGCCGCAGAAGCTCGACCACCAAATCGCCCGTCTCAAGGGAGGCGCGGTGCTTGTAATCTGTCGGTCGGGGAGCAGATCCGGTAGGGCTGCTGCTGCGCTGCGGCGCGCCGGCGTCGACGCCAAGAACGTTCGTGGCGGCCTGAACAGCTGGCAACGTCACCAACTTCCAACAACCCGAGGAGGGTCAAGAAGATGAATCGGTCCCGCACTCGAATGCTGGCAGCCATGGCTCTCGGCGGAGCGTTGCTGCTGTCGGCCTGCGGCGGTGACACCGCCGTCACCGAACTCGTTTCGGCGGGCGAAGGGCACCTGTTGCTGGCCGAGCCACCGGCCGACCTCGTCGTTTTGGACGTCCGCACTCCCGAGGAGTTCGCCGAGAGCCACCTCGCCGGTGCGATCAACATCAATGTCGAGGGAACGGGATTCGAGGATGCGGTCGGCGCCATCGACGAGGATGTGCCCGTCGTCGTCTACTGCCGGACCGGCAGGCGTTCCGCCAACGCGATCAGGATCATGCAAGACCTCGGGTTTACCGAGCTGTACGACCTCGACGGCGGGATTGTCGATTGGATCCATGCCGGCTTGCCCACTGAGAACTGACGTCGACCGCAACATCAGATCACGGCCGCGGCGCTACCGGCCTTCCCGACCCAGGGATTGGCGGAAAGGAATCGAGTTGATCGAATCACATGACTACGACGTGGAGGTGACGAACACCGGCGTCAAGACGGGCCTGCTCGGCGCGTCCGGCGACGGCCTTCCCGCGATCGAAGTCGCCTCGCCGCCGGAGTTCGGTGGTCCCGCTGGTGTGTGGAGCCCGGAGCATCTGTTCGTGGCCTCGCTCTCCGTTTGCCTGATGACGACCTTCCGTGCGGTCGCCGAGGCCTCGGGTCTGGAGATCCTCGATTACTCCGATCAGTCCAGTGGGCACCTGCAGCGCGGGGAAGACCGGCGCTACTCCTTCGAGAAGGTCACTCTGCGGCCCCGCGTCGTGATCGATGACGAGTCCAAGATCGATCGTACCCTCAGGCTGCTCGACAAGGCCGAGGCTGCGTGCCTCATCAGCCGTTCGGTAGCGTCAGAGATCGTGCTCGAGCCAACGGTCGAGGTTCGCGAGTCGAGCGCCACCGCCGTCTGAGCCGAAGGCGGCGCGCTGGTAGCGCCGCCGCCATGAGCTACACCCCCTCGGTCGGCTACTTCACAGGTTCCCCTCACCGACACCGATCCCGAAGTCGCGGCCGCGCCGTTTGCCGAGACCGAACGGCAGCGCGACGGTGTCGAGCTGATCGCGGCGGCTGGCGTATGTCGGTACTCCCAGGTCGTCCTGATACTGCAGCGGACAATCGAACTGAACCCCGAACCGGTCCCGGTAGAACTGCACGGATCGGTCGAGGTCCGGCGTCGAGATCCCGTGCGGTGCAGCCCGCGCAGCATCACACTTCTCCCCTCGTCAGCTGCGGGTGAGATACAGGAGCAGAGACTTGAATGCGTGCATCCGGTTTTCGGCCTGATCGAAGATCCGGCTGCGCGGATGATCGGCCACGTCGTCGGTCACCTCGTCGCCCCGGTGCGCCGGCAAACAGTGCATGAAGATCGCATCGTCGGCGGCCTGCTCGAACAGAGCCGAGTTCACCTGGAAGGGCTGGAACATCGCCCGGCGTGCCGCCGCCTCGTCTTCCTGGCCCATCGAGGCCCACACATCGGTGTAGACGACGTCGGCTCCGCCGACCGCCTCGGCGGGGTCGTTGGTCACCATGATCTGGGCACCTCCGGTTGCCCCGGCCCGGGCCCGCGCCAGCATCGCTTCGGCGGGCTCGTGGCCGGCCGGCGAGGCGACGTTGATATTGGTGCCCATCATCGTGCCGGCGATCATCAGTGAATTGCACACGTTGTTGCCGTCACCGATGAATGCAACCGTTGCGCCGGCCAGCGGCCGGTGTTCGGCGACGGTTTGCAGATCGGCGAGCGCCTGGCAGGGGTGCTCGATGTCGCAGAGGAGGTTGATGACGGGTGCCTCGGCGTTCTCGGCGAGCTTCACCAGGTTCTCGTGATCGAAGACCCGGAAAGCCAGCACGTCGAGGTAGCGATCGAGCACCCGGCCGACGTCCTCGACCGCCTCGCGCTTGCCGAGACCGACCTCTTCTTGCTTGAGCACAAGGGGGACCATGCCGAGATCGGTGGTGGCGACCTCGCAGGAGACCCGGGTCCGTGTCGATGGCTTCTCGAAGAAGAGACCGACGCGGATGCCCGGGCGTGACCCGGCGACGGAGGCGCGATTCGTCTTGACCTCGGCGGCCAGGTCGAGAACCTCGGCGAGTCCGTCATGTCCGAGATCGGCAACGTTCACGAAGTCCATGTGATCCTCCTCACGCAGGTGGTGGTAGGAACATTGTAAACCTATCGATTGATAGGTTACAATGTGTGTCGACCGGAAGGCCCTCCGCTTGATCGGTGGAGCGCAGCACAGTACTGCCGACCGGTTACGGCGGCGATTCGAAGCGAGAAGTGATGGCCAGTCCTGAGACTAACGGCGAAGAGGTCCCGACCCGCGAGCGGATCTTGCGAGAGGCGTCGCGTCTCTTCGGCAAAAAGGGGTTCCACGGCACGTCGACGCGCGAAATCGCCAACGCCGTCGAGATCCGGCAGCCTTCGCTGTTTCACCACTTCCCCTCGAAACGCGACATCATGGCTGAGCTCATCGACATCGACCACAGCGAATCGGCTGCAGTGGCCGAGCGGGAAGCCGCGGCAGAAGGATCGCCGGCATGCCGCCTCTACCGCTACCTGGTGTGGGACATCAGCTTCATCTGTCGGTGTCCGTACGACCTGACTTCGGTTGAAGGGGTCATCGACGATCCGTTGTTCGCCGACAAGCTGGAGCGCCGCAACGCGCTCAAGCGGGCGCGACGCTCCATTATCGAGCAAGCGATTGAGTCCGGTGAGTTCCTCGAAGTCGACGCCGATCTGGCGGAAAAGGCGATCGTGTGGATCATGCAGGGTGACATTGCGGAGACGGCCGGACAAGCGGTGCCCGAAGCCGACCAGATTGCCCAGCAACTTGCCACCTTCATCCTGCGCGCCCTGCTGAAGGATCAGGACCAGCTGGCCGCCATCAAGGCCGACGCCCACTGCGGGTAGCTCGCGAGCGTCATGCGATGTGATATCTCTGGCCGAGCGGCACGTCGGTGGCCGGCTCCAAGGTGGCCGGGCGATCGTCGATCAGAACCGGTCCCTCGTCCGCCGGGACCTCGATGCGGGGAATCGAGGTGTTGTGGATCATGTCCGTTCTCGAGAGCGTGCGGGTATTGCGGATCGCTGCGATGGGACGGTTCGGCATGGCAGTGGCGATTCCGGCGTCCACTGCCGACTGTGCCACGAAGACCGTGGCAAGTGCGCGCGGCGCCTCGCCCAACCCTCCGAACATCGGACCGTACATCCGCGGTTGGGCGCTGCGGATCGACGAGCTGCCGTCGCCGGCTTGGCCCCAGGCGATGAAGCCCGCTTTGACCACGGCTTCCGGCTTGGTGCCGAACAGGGCAGGGCGCCATAGAACCACATCGGCGAGTTTCCCCGGTTCCAGCGAGCCAACGACGGAACTCAAACCATGCGTGATTGCCGGGTTGATCGTGTGCTTGGCCAGGTAGCGCATCACCCGCTCGTTGTGCGGAGCCGCCGCCCCCACCTCGCGCGCCATCGTGTGGGCCAGCTGCCACGTCCGCCGCACCACCTCGCCGCCTCGGCCCATGCCCAGCGAGTCGGAATTGATGATGGAGATCGCCCCCTGCTCGTGCAGCCAGCTCTCGGCCTCCATGGTCCTCGAGCGAACCCGGGATCGTGTCGTGCGCGTGTCCGATTCGAGCGCCCGGTTCTGGCGGTGCACGATCATCGCCATGGGGACTATCTCGTCGAGAGCGTTGATTCCGAAGGGCACGGTGGGAGTGGTCGAGGATGCGATCACGTTGGGTTGCGACACCAGTTCGATGGCATTGGGGACGTGCCCACCGCCGGAGCCTTCGACGTGATAAGCGTGCACGGTGCGTCCGGCGATGGCGGCGATGGTGTCGGCCAGCAGGCCCGACTCATTGAGCGAGTCGGTGTGCATGGCGACGGCGACGTCGGCCGTCTCGGCCACGGTCAAGGTGCAGTCGATGATCGCCGGCGACCCGCCGAAGTCCTCGTGGATCTTGAATCCGGCGGCACCTGCGGCGAGGGCTCGCTCCAGAGCCGGCGGATCGTATGTCCCCCTCGCCAGGAGCGCGACGTTGATTGGGAACCCGGCCAGGGCGTCCAGCATCCTGCGGAGATGCACCGCCGGGTTGACCCCGACATCCCAAATTCCCCCTGCCCCCATGCCGACGATCGTGGTGATTCCCGAACCCAGCAACACCGGGAGGAGGGGGGCGGACGAGAGATGGACGTGCGAGTCGACGCCGCCGGGTGTGGCGATGAGCCCTTCGCCCGGTAGGAGGCCGGTGTGAGGCCCGATGATCAGATCCACGTTGTCCATCACATCGGGGTTGCCGGCCCGCCCGATCCCGACGATCCGGCCATCGGCAATCCCGATGTTCCCTTTGAAGACCCCGAGCAGGGGATCGATGATCACCACGTTGCTGATCACGACGTCCAATGCCGAGCCGGACCGTTGCCGGCCCTGAATCAGCATCCCGGCTTGCATGGTCTTGCCGCACCCGGCCAGGACCTCGTCGCCGTATGAGCTCTCGTCCTTGTCGATTTCCACGATGAGGTCGGTGTCGCCGAGACGGATCCTGTCTCCGGCGGTTGGACCGTACAGTGCCCCGTAGACGTCGCGATCGATGTCACTCGGCATGGGTCTGCTCCCCGGGGGCCTCTTCGTGGCCGTAGCCGCGGCGAATGGCCTCTTCGAGGATGGCAGTGGCTTCGACCGCGTCGATCGGTCCGTCGACGAGCCCGCCGAACCCCCACACCTCGCGAGCTCCGGCCAGTGGGATCAGCCCCACCCGCTTGCGCTCGCCGGGGGCCCAGTGAACGTTGGTGCCGGCCGGGATGTCGAGTCGGGCTCCCAACGCGGCCCGGCGGTCGAAGCTGAGGCTGCGGTTCGCCTCGAAGAAGTGATAGTGCGATGTCACCTCGATCGGGGCGTCCGAGAGGTTATCCACTTCGATGAAGGTCGCTTCCCGACCGGAGTTGATCGGAACCGGCTCGGCTCCGGCGATGACGGCTCCGGGCGCATCGTGAGGATGTTGCTCGCCGGTTGCCGGGCCCATGGGATCCTCCACGACCACCAGGGTGGTGCCGCTGGGGAAGAGGGCATCGACTTCGATGTTGCCGATGATCTCGGCCACGCCGTCCATGACATCGTCGCGAGTCAGCACGGCCCGCGCCCGGGAAATCACCTCGGCGAGCGGAAGCCCGTCCCAGGCCATCTCCATGATCTCGTCGCAAATGACTGCGGTCGCTTCGGGGGCGTTGAGCTTGCGCCCGCGAGCCTGCCGGCGTCGAGCGAGCTCGGCGAGGGTAAAGATCGTCAGCCGATTGAGTTCCTTGGCGGTCAGGCGCATTGCCGTGTCCTTCCGTCGCCGCGTAGCGGTGCGTCGACGGATGAATACGCTAGCGGCCCGGCCCGCAGCGCCGATGGCCGGCGTGGCGCCCCCCTACCTTTGCGGCGCCCTGGCGGGCGCATGAAGGGACCCGGCTCGGGACGTTTGGCTTTCGGCAGGACGGCAGCCTCCGGGACAGATAGGCCCCACCCAAACCACCCTCGTCCCCCCTGCGGGGGGATACATTCTCATGGCTCCCCCCGGCGGGGGCATAGGTGAGGCCAAGCCCGCGCGGCGACCTCCTTGTATGGCTCCCCCCGGAGGCGAGGCCAAAGCCCGCGCGGCGACCTCCTTGTATGGCT
>CAMYJM010000173.1 GCA_947258635.1 uncultured Acidimicrobiaceae bacterium | reverse complement strand
CCGACTCGGGGAAATAGACCACCGAGCCGAGGCCGTAAACCCGGGGGGTGACGTTCAGCGCGAGGTCGTAGAAGTCGTCCGAATAGAGGCGGCTGCCGACCGATTGGCTGGCAACCCAGATGAGATCGTATGGCAACTCACTGGGGCGCAGACTGCGGGCCCAGTCGTAGATCTGGGCCACCGTGGCGAAACGCATGCCCGCCAAAGGCTTCTCCGTCGCGCCCGGCACGGCGGCACCGTTGATGAGCCGGAACCAGTACCACTCGTCGTGCAGGGTGTAGAAGCGGCTGTCGAGCCAGCGGATCTCGGGGTCGAGCGCCATGTTGATGATGGTGAACTTCACGACCGACCGGGCGGCAACACCTTCGCGAGCGAGGGCAAAGAATTCTCCCAAGGAGTTGATCACTGGCACGGAGTGGTCGTTGAAACCGGTACCGTCGAGTGATGTTGGTACCGGGACGGTAGGCCGCGGAGTCGTGGTCGGAGGTTCTGTGGTCGAGCCGGAGCCGGGCCCGGGGCCGGGGCCGGTGGTGGACGGCAAGCCGGTGGTGCCGGGAGCTGTGGTCGAACTGCCCCGGCCGGCATCCGACGTGCAGGATGCGGCCAGCAGCGCGACGACGACTATCAGCAGCAACCAGCCCGGGGAGGTTCGTATGGCGGCGCGATTCGTCATTACTCCTTATGACGGCACGCCGGGGACGTTAGTTCCACTGGTCTTGCGGTCCGCAGCACCTTCGCGACCGCAGACTCCGCGATCCCGGCTATCGTTGGTGGCGCCGCGCAGCCCCTCCGGCATGGCCGACGTGACTTCGCCGAGCCGCCGGACGCGACCTCCGACCTGAAGAAGATGCATTCTGGAAACCTCAGCTGAACCCAACTTCCTCGACCTTGGGGTCGATCAAGACCTCATCGACATCCTGGCGAAAGATGGCATAGTCGCCCCGTTCCGCATCCAGGTTCTGGCGATTCCCGACGGTCTGGCCGGCTCGGATGTCACGGGCCGGGCGCAGACGGGATCCGGCAAGACCTTGGCTTTTGGCCTTCCAATGATCCAGCGGCTCGGCAAAGCGCGTCCCCAGCGCCCCGGCGGCTTGATCCTCGTTCCGACTCGTGAGCTGGCCAATCAGGTTACGGAGGTCCTCAAGCCGCTGATCAAGAAGCGTCACATCTCCACCGTGGCGGTCTATGGCGGCGTGTCCATGCAGCGCCAGATCGACAAGCTACGCAAGGGCGTCGAGATCGTGATTGCCACGCCGGGTCGCCTCATCGACCTGATCGAGCGCCGCGAAGCGTTTCTCGACGACATCGAGATGGTCGTGATCGATGAGGCCGACCAGATGGCCGACATGGGATTCCTGCCGCAGGTGCGCCGGATCATGCGCGAGGTACCGCAGGACCATCAGACGATGTTGTACTCGGCCACTCTCGACGGCCAGGTCGGCACGCTGATCCGCAAGTACATGACGGATCCGGTCGAGCACCATGTTGAGACCGACACCCAAACCGTCGACACGTCGGACCACCGGTTCCTCCAGGTCCACTACATGGACAAGGTGCGGGTGGCTGCGGCGATCGCCAACTCCGCCGACCGAACGCTGATATTCACCCGCACGAAGCATGGCTGCGACCGGGCCGCCCGGGAACTGCGCAACGAGGGCGTCCCTGCTCGTGCGATCCACGGCGACCTGCACCAGTCGAAGCGCCAGCGAGCGCTCGACGCCTTCGCCGATGGGACCGCACCGGTCCTGGTCGCCACCAACGTCGCCGCCCGCGGCCTCGACATCGACAACGTCGACACGGTGATCCACTTCGATCCCCCGGATGACCCCAAGACCTACCTGCACCGCTCGGGGCGCACGGCCCGCGCCGGCGAGTCAGGTCTCGTCGTCACCCTGGTCGAGTGGGACCAGCTCAACGAAGTGCTCCGCATCCAGAAGCAGGCCGATCTCAATGAACCGGTCGTGAAAGTGTTCTCCAATGACGAGCGGCTGCGCGACCTGGCATCCTTCATTCCCGACCCCGCCGACGCGCCGTTCACCGCCACCACCCAGCGCCGTCTTTCGGGAGGGCGCCGCCGCCGCCGCCTCTAGCGGCCCGCCGACCTCGTGCCACGTTGGCCGCCGCGTGGCGTAGTATCCCGCCTACCCGACCTTCCGAGGAGTTCCGTTGAGTAAGTCATATTCCGAGCCGCCCGCCTTTGCCCTCGACCTCGACAAGAGCTACACCGCCAGCATCCAGACCAACCATGGGGCGATCGAAATCGATCTCGATCCGGCCCGATCGCCTATTACCGTCAACAACTTCGTCACCCTGGCTCGGGACGGCTTCTACGACGGGGTCATCTTCCACCGGGTCATCAAGGGGTTCATGGTCCAGGGTGGCGATCCCACCGGCACCGGAACCGGTGGCCCCGGATACCAGTTCCGGGACGAGATCGACGGTCCCGGCGACTACAGCCGGGGCACGGTTGCTATGGCCAACGCCGGCCCCAACACCAACGGATCACAGTTCTTCATCTGCCACTCAGATGCCGGGCTCCCCCACAGCTACACGATCTTCGGCAAGGTGAACGGCTCGATGGACGCCGTCGACTCCATCGCCACGACGGCGACCGCTCCGGGCGATCGTCCGCTCGAAGACTGCGTCATCGAATCGATCACGATCACGGAGAGTTGAGCTCCGGCGGGCGGGTCGCCAGGGCGATCGCTCGAGGAATACCCAGTGCCGTGATATCGAAGCCATCCGTGTCGAGTACCAGCACTCCGACGCGGTCGGAGAAGACCAGATAGCGGCCGTCGGCCGTCCAGGTGAGTTGCTCCACAAACGGCCAAAGCGTCGAAAACACGGTGGCGCCCTCCACGACTATCTCGAATCCGTCGGTGCGAACCAGAGCGAGTCGCGAGCCGGAAGGGTCGAAGTCCGCATGGCGGAGGCCGCCGGCGAAGCCGGCCTCTTCCCTCGAACCGTCGCCCGGATCGACAAAAGCCACCGTGCCGTTGTGCTCGATGAGGAGGCGATCGGACGTCACGGCCAGCAACTCGCCCTCCAACTCCCGGATTCGGTCGGGCCCGATGATGGCGAGGCGCTCGCCGTCTGCCAGCGCAAATCCCCAGTCTGCCCAACCTACGAGACGAGCTGCCGAGTCGACCGGCGCGACTCGCTCGACGAGGCGTGGCGACCCGCGCATCACCTCCAGCCACGCGCCATCCGGTTCGACGACCGTGTAGGCCAGCGAGTGCTCTTCGCTGTCGTGCCACACATAGCTCGTGACGCCGGTGGCGACCGGCACCACCGCCGCCGGGCGGCCGGCCAGCAGCACGAGCGATCCTTCCCTGGCGACTGGGGCGGCCAAGGCCACCTGGTGGCCGGATGGGTCGATGGCCGCAAATGCAGTGAAAGGGCCCGCGGCAAGCGTTATCGCCGTCCAACTCGCCGGCAGCGCCGACCGCTGCAAGGGCCCGGTCGGGGGCCAGGAGAACATGTCCATGGCCTCCATGCCGTTGGGCGAGACGACGAGAAGCGTCTCAGCAAAGCCGGGGACGGAAGCTGCCAGACCGGAGGTGTGCTCCTCGGGAGCCAGCAGCGGAACCCGGCCGACCGGCGTTTCGATGGTCTTCGCGCCCTCCGTTCGTGCCAGCAAGGCGCCCAAGGTCATTCCGATGAGGAGGCCGGCGACCGCCCCCACGAGCGTGCGGTGACCGCGCCGGGCCGGCTCGTCCGGTTCCGGTAGCGGCGGCAGCGGCTTGACTGTCATTTCCGGCGGCTCGGCGCCGGTGAAGTCCCTGCCCACAGATGAAGCCTACCGTCGGCTCCACGGCTGGGCGCGGGTCAGTCTGACGAATCCTCGGCGATTCCGGGCAGGGCGCCGGCGTCGTATCTCCCGGCGGAGTGCCAGAGCATCCATCCGAGCGCCCGCCGCTCGGCTGCGCCGATGCTTTCGAGAATCTCAGCATTCGTCCACGAAAAGGCCTGCAGCCAGGGCCGCACCAGTGTCCCCCGGCCGACCCGCGGCATACCGTCGTCGAGGGCGCCGGCGGTGACTTCTCCGGGATAGTCGTTCGGGTCGGCGAATCCCAGCCAACCGTCGCTGTAGTGGCTCGGGTAGATCATTGGGCTGAGCACGTCAACGATCCCCGACAGGTCTTCGGGCCGCTGGCCGATACCTTGATCGTTGTTCGCAGAGAACACGATCGCGAACACATCGGCGGCCACGGCGCAACCCATCGGGTGGATCCGGTCGCGGGCCTCGGTGAGAAACCCCGCAATGATTGCGACACGTTCCGCGGCCTCAGTCGGGCGAGACCTCGCCGACTGCACGGATGTCTTGCCGGTCGGAAACCGGACGTAGTCGAACTGAATCTCGTCGAAACCCAAGCGGCATGCCTCGACGCCCAGTGCCAGCGGGTACTCCCAGGTCTCTGGATTGGTCATGTCGACCCAGGCTCCCGCCAGCCTGTACTCGGGCCGCTCCGCGACTCGGATCGGGTCCTCGAAGGTCACGATCCGTGTGATCGTGTATAGCCCGGCCGCGTGCGCCTGCGCGATTCGCTGCTTCGGGTCATAAAGAACGTTCACGGCGCCAATGTCGTGGGCTTCACGAACGGTCGTGTCGTAGAGAACGCCGCCCCCCTCCTTCTTGGTGTCGAAAACGAGGGCGTCCACCGCCGTGGTGGCGGCGAGATCGAGGAGCGCGGCGAATCGATCGTCGTCCCCGACGACCCCGGCCGCGGCGCGTATTGCCTTGCTCACACGCGGATCCAGAGTCAGCTCCACGAGCTGCTCGGTGCCGTCCCATTCGAGAATGACGCTCTCATACGCGGGGCGGCTGATCTCGATGGGGGCCGCCTCGATCGGGCCCAGCTCAAATTGGCCGTCGTCTCCGGTCACCGCAACGTGCCCGCCGACCGTCACTGTGGCATCGCGCAACGGGGCGCCGCCGACGCCAACGATGCGCCCCGCGAGAGCAAAGCGCGGGGCCATCGTTGTGGTCGTGGTGGTCGTTGTCGTGGTGGTGGTCGTGGTGGAGGTCGTCGTCGACGTTACCGCCTCCGTCGCTGCCGGACCGCTTGCCGCCACCTCGCTACCCGGCGAACAGGCCGCCACCACCAGGGCCCAACAAACGAGCATCAAACGGAGACGCAATGGACGATGGAACAGCGCGGGCATGGCCGGTCAGGCTACCGGTCGATGCCGGTATTCCGTGATCACCCTCGCCGGCTAGCTGGCTCTGCGCTGCCGATCACGCAGTCGCCGGCGGAGGCGGCGCCGCTCCGGGCCGCTCAATCCGCCCCAGACACCCTCGGTCTGGTTGGTGGCCAGCGCGTATTGGAGACATTCGTCCCTAACCGGACACACGGCACAAATGGCCTTGGCGGGCGCGACCGCTGAGTCGTCTTCCCCGAGGGGAAAGAAGAAGCGGTTGTCGGAACCAGAGCAGGCGGCCTCTTCGCGCCAACTCTCCTCCGGCTCAAAAAGGAGGTCGTTGAGTGCCAGTACCATTGTTGTGTGTCCCCCTACTAGAAGACTCGCCTTAGAAAACGTCAAACGGACCGGATTATTCCCGATCCGTCCTCGCCCTCTAAGCCGTTGACCAGGCACTTTGCAGCTATTTGGGAATAACTGCTAAGCACCGGGATCGTCGCGACTTCGACAGTAGTCTCCACTCGACGCTTTGGGAAGGGTTCCGGCCGAAAAAGATCGCTGGAAGAAATTATGCAATACGTGAGCGATTTTGCCGGGCCGCCGGGCGAAACGGTCGGACAACTCGGCACCCGGGATGCTGCGCTGCGGGCCCTCTCCAGCGTCGGCGCGCCGGTCCCTCCAGGATTCGCCATTTCCGATCTGGCATGCCGCCGATTTGTCGAAACCGGCGAGTTCCCCGAAGGAATGTGGGAACAAGTGGTCGAAGGAATGGAGCGGATCGATGGCGCCGCTCGATTGCTCGACCCGACGCGACCCCGTTTGGTGGCGGTGCGCGCCAGCCCTCCGGTCGAAATGCCGGGGCTCATGGGAGCGGCGCTCTACCTCGGCGTCACCGCTGTCAGCCAAGAAACACTGGCCGCTTGGGCCGGAGACACTGCGGCCGCCCGGACCCGTCTGAGCTTCCTAGAGACA
>CAMYJM010000172.1 GCA_947258635.1 uncultured Acidimicrobiaceae bacterium | reverse complement strand
CTCGAACGGGTGCTGCCCGAGCCCGCCCGCCAACATGTCGATCACCGACTCGGGAAACGGCGTGTTCGCCGGCAAGTTGAGGACGTCCTCGACCTTCACCCCGTGCGTGATCAGGAACATCGTGAGATCTCCGAGATTGTCGAGGCGCTCGAGTCCACTGCATCCGCTCTCGGAGAACGTGATGAAAAGCTTTTACGTCTTGCGAATCATGACGGCCTGACCGGGTTGTTCAACCGTCGCCGACTGGTAGAGGAACTCAAGAAGGAAGTTGATAACGTCACGGTGAATGAAACATCGAGCGCGCTGCTGTTTATAGATCTGGATCAGTTCAAGTATGTCAATGACACCTGTGGCCATCCCGCCGGCGACCGCCTGATTCGCAAGGTCGCTGATCAGCTCAAAAGAACCGTCGATCATTTAGGCCTGGTAGCCCGTTTCGGCGGCGATGAATTTGCAGTGCTTGCCATCGGTGTCAAGAAACGCAAGGCAAAAGAACTTGCTGAGAAGATCCTCGAGGATATGCGGCGTCTTGCCCACATCGAGGACGATCACGTTTTCCACGTGCACTGCAGCATCGGTATTGCAATGATCGATTCCGACAAGTTCGACCACGACGACCTCATCGCCCAGTCCGATATTGCTTGCCGTGAAGCCAAGGAGAGCGGCCGGAACAGGCTCACGTTCTACAGCATGTCGGAGCGTGAGGCCGAAAAGATCGTGGCCGATGTCGGCTGGGTGAATAAGCTGCGCAATGCGATTGACAATGACAGGTTTGCGCTGCGGTTTCAGCCCATCGTGCAGATCGCGACGGGTCGCATCACCCATCACGAGGTGTTGCTCAGACTCCTGACTGATGACAACAAGACCATTGCCCCCGACGCATTTTTGCCGGCGGCGGTGCGCTTCGGCCTGATGGCCGAGATCGATACCTGGCTGGTGGAGAATGCCATCAAAGCCCTCGGCGAACACCGCCAGGGCCGCCCGGACCTGCGCTTTTCCCTCAATCTTTCAGCCAATGCGTTCGAGACTGATGATCTCACGGTGTTGATTCAACTGCACCTATACAAGAACAACGTGCCGGCGGAAGCGGTGATATTTGAAATTACAGAGAGCCTCGCTGTACGCCACCTCAACTATGTTGAGCATCAGATCGCTTCCCTGAGAAATATCGGCTGTGAGCTGGCACTCGATGATTTCGGCACCGGTTACAGCTCATTTGGTTACCTGCAACGACTGCCGGTCGATTACATCAAGATCGACGGATGTTTTGTCCGTGACCTGGCCAATAATCCGGTTGATCAGAAAATGGTCCGGCTGTCGCGCAGGGCTACTTCATCGGCCGTCCCACCTCGGTGCCGACGACGAAATCGATGCCGATTCCAATCAACCTGAAACAGCGGCATTTGGCTGCAAAGTCGGGCCTGAACGAAGGCGCGTAACGGGCAACCGCCCGGGCAGAGGATTTGCCCAAACCGGCAGCGTGGCAGGCAGCTCGCGCAGCGATTGCTACGATGGCCGCGCCTCCTTCAGGCGCGCACGGAATCGAAGACCGGCCGGAACCGGTTAACAACGTCGCAGAATACGTCTGCAGTCACCTCGGCATCATAAGCGGCCGAGTGGGCGGATTCCTCGTCCCAGGGCATGCCGGCCGCCTGTACCGCGCGCGCCAGCACGGTCTGACCGTACGCTACTCCGCATAGGGTGGCGGTATCGAAACTCGAAAACGGATGAAACGGATTGCGTTTGATCGAGCTTCGCAAGATCGCCTCGTTAAGGAAGCCCAAGTCGAAAGATGCATTGTGTCCGACAAGAATTGCGCGCGTGCATCCGACTTCCCTGATTGCGTGCCTGACTTCCCGGAATATTTTTTGCAGCGCTTCTTTTTCATCAATTGCAGGGCGGAGCGGATGATCCGGATCTATGCCGTTGACCGCGAGTGACGCGGGCTCGAGATTGGCGCCTTCGAATGGCTTTACGTGATAGCGAATGGTCTCGCCACGGATCAGCGTTCCGTCGTCGTGCGCCTGGAGGAGTACCGCTGCAATCTCCAGCAATGCGTCGGTCTTGCAGTTGAAGCCCCCGGTTTCGACGTCGACGACAACGGGAAGAAATCCGCGGAAGCGATCCGCTATAGAGAAAGGCTTGGTCACGTTATGCCGCGCTCACTTTCGCCGCGCAATGCCGATAATGTCCTTGTCGATAACCAGGTTCATCGAAAACCTGACGCCGAACCCGGTAATCTCCGTTGGTATGTGTGCGAGACCGCCTTTCCTGCTGCATGCACTCAGATCGACATGCACCCATGAGACTTTCTCGTCGACGAATTCCTGGGGAACGTTGACTTCCGATTCCCCGAAGCGGGACACGACGCGGTAGATGATCCGCACCTCTTCCGGCGTTCGGTCGCTGTAGATTCCCAACTCCTCGACGACATCCTGATACCGCTGTTGCAGGTCCTGTCGTTCTTCTCCTTGCCCCGGCGTCGAGGCGCCACCGCTCTCGCGCTGAACCCGCGCCAGCTCGACCTCGATCGATTTCATGGCGTAAAACAGCTCGGCGGCGGCGGCGCGCTGGCGCTCGATCATCTGTTGCTGTCGATAGGCAAGCGCCGCGATGGCCGCGGCGAGCACCACGAGAGCGGTAAGCGCGATGCGGTACTTTGCGAGCCGTCGCACCTGCGTACGCTGGAGCACCGCCCGGAACATGGCCGTGTGCTTGCCCATGCGTGCGGGGGGCTTGTCACTCAGGTAGCGATCGTAAATCTGCTCTTTGGTGGGATGGAGCGCGGTGGTAGGACGCCGGCCCGGTCCGGTATGGACGGTGAGCACGACGGTCGGTCCATCGAACCCCAATCGTATCGCCGTCGTTTCCGTGAGTTCGAAGCGATCGATGCGGTTGGCCCCGATGAACGTGCCGTTGGTGCTGCCGAGATCCTGGACCCACCACTTGTTACCCTCGCGGCTGATCTCGACATGCCGGTCGCTCACCGACTCGCCCTCGACGACCACCGCGCACTCCCGGCCCCGACCGATCAGAAACGAATCGTCGAAGGTCCACGATCCGGCTTGGCCGGAAATGCGGATCTCTATTGGAAGCCCGGGCTCGGAGACGTCAGGTTCGCTCATAGGTGCCAATCATGGTCCGACAGCGGACTCGGCCCGAAGGCGCGTGGCGGCCGCACGACGCCGTGGCCTTTGAGAGAAGCTAAGGAGACCCCGCCGCGTCCGCCAACCGTGAGTTCGCTCAATCCGTCATTCCCGATTGTTGTTTCGCGTACTCCGCGGCGGCCCGATGCGTTGCAAACCACACGCCAGGCTTCTGGCGGATGTGATCGATCAGGCCCTCCAGGATCACCATCCGGGACCGGTGCCCGATGTAGTGCGGGTGCATCGTGAGCAGAAACATCGTGCCCTCTTCGTACGCTCGGTCGAACTCATCGATGTACACCTGCAACACATCGCGGGGCGCGCTGTAGCTGGCGCCGCGAGGGTTCACCACGGGCGCGTCGTCCAGGATCCACTCGACGGGGAGTTCAACGATGCCCGTCGGCTCTCCGTTGGCGAGGATCTCGTAGGGGCGGTCGTCGGCCATCAGGGAGCTGTCGTAGAGAAAGTCCAGCTCGCGGATGATCCGCAGCGTGTTGGGACTGAAATTCCACGACGGCGCGCGGTACCCCACGGGCCGCTCGCCCGTCACTTCTTCCAGGTAGTTCATGGCTCGAACGAGGAGGGCCCGCTCCTCGTCGTACCCGAGCGAGGAGTTCAGCTCGTGAATCCACCCGTGCACGGCGAACTCGTGCCGGCCCGATTGGCGGATGACGTCGGCCTGGTGGGGATTGAGCCGGAGGCTCACCGCGGGAATGAAGAACGACGCTGGTATCTCGTAACGATCCAGCGCATCCACGACCCTCTGCAACGCGACCCGTGCGCCGTACTCCCCCTGCGACAACGTGCTGATGGTGGGTTCGCCGTACCGCAGCGCGATCGTCTCGTTGTCGACGTCGAACGAGAGCAACACGGCGACTCGAGCCCCGTTGGGCCAGCTCTGCGGTTGGAGACTCCGCCCCGCGCGCACCTCGTTGACGGTCTCCGTCACGCGCTCGTCGGTCCATCGCCACCCGGGCTCGACCTCCGCCGCGTCGGATTGAGATTCCGCCGCGCACGCGCCGCCGATCACGGCGGCCAGGGTCATTGCAAGCTTTCGATTCATGACTCACTCCGCACGATTGTCTTCATTCTTGGAAAAGAACCGGAATGCGAACGCGATACCGAGAACCGCGATGGCCGACCACACGAGCCACGATTGCTCCAGGCGGATTCCGGCCAGCAGCAGCCCGATCCCGATCAGAAACAAGATCCCCTTGACCCAAAGGAATCGGTCCTGCCCCGGTGGTGACGTTCTCGATGTGAACACCTACGCTCCTTCAGGTCGTCATCGGACCCGCGATACGCCTCTGCGTCGCACGAGTCTCGAATGCAAGAATACCGGAGGGTGAAGGGTGTTGCTAGGGAGCCGGAGACCCTGGCCGCCGCTCGAATCGGAGTTCATGTTTGCCCCGACCCCGTCCAATGGCCGGCCCATGCTGCGTCCCACGGAGCTTCTCGTTGCCTCGTTCTGCGTTGTCCTCTTCGCCGCGGCATGCCAGCCGGCGCCGGAGGTCGTCCCGTACGACCTGGTGATTGCCGGGGGGACCGTGGTGGACGGCTCGGGGGCGCCCGGTGTGCGCGCCGATGTCGCCATCCGCGGCGATCGCATCGTGCGCATCGATCCGGCGGGCATTGCCGGCGATGATGCCGTCAAGGTGCTCGATGCCGAGGGTCACGTGGTGGCCCCGGGCTTCATCGACAACCACGCGCACATCCAGACCCGGATTCACGAGTATCCGCTGGCCGAAAACTTCCTCTGGCAGGGCATCACCACCATCCTCGCGAGCCTCCACAGCGGCGACCAGCCGTGGCCGCTGGACGAGTACGCCGCGTCGCTGGACGTGGCTCCCAACGTCGGGTTCTTCGCCGGGCACACCTGGACCCGCCGGCAAGTGCTCGGCACGGAGAATCGCGCTCCCACCGCCGACGAGCTGGCCGAGATGCGGTCGCTGGTCGAGCAGAGCATGGAGCAGGGTGCCATCGGGTTGTCCACGGGGTTGCTGTACGTCCCCGCCAACTACGCCGAAACCGAAGAGGTCATCGAGTTAGCCAAGGTCGCCGCGCGGCACGGGGGCATCTACGTCTCGCACATGCGCGACGAAGGGCGCGGTTTGATCGATGCGGTGGCCGAAGTGATTCGCATCGCGCGCGAAGCCGACATCCCGGCGCAGATCCAGCACCACAAGGCCATGGGGCCGGGACAGTTCGGTTGGAGCGAGCGGACGTTGGCCATGATCGACTCCGCGCGCGCCACGGGACTCGACGTCACCCACGATCTCTATCCCTACACCGCGGGGAGCACGGGTTCGACGGTCTTGTTTCCTCCCTGGGCGCTCGCCGGAGGAATCGATTCGCTCCGGGCCCGGGTCGACGATCCGGAGACCCGTGCGCGATTGGAAGAGGGAATGCGCGACCGGATTCGCGAGGAGTGGGCCGGGGACGACTTGAGCCGCATTCAGTTTCGTCAATTGTATTCCGACCCGCGGTACGACGGAAAAACCATGGCCGATCTCGCGCGCGACCGCGGCATGCCCAATACCGTCGATACCGGAGTGCAATTGGGCATCGAGCTGCAACTCGCCGGCGGGTTCAGCGCCATCTACCACGTCATGGACGAGGCCGACGTGCAGCGCATCATGAAACACCCGTTGGCGATGTTCCAGACCGACGGCGACCCGGTCGGGTATGGAGAGGGCTTTCCCCATCCCCGGAGCTACGGCGCCTTCCCGCGGGTGCTCGCGCGGTATGTGCGGGAGCTCAAGGTGCTCACGTTGGAAGACGCGATTCGTCGCATGACGTCGATGCCCGCGCAGCAGATCGGGCAGAGTGAACGCGGGTTCCTGCGGGAAGGCATGCTGGCCGATGTGGTCGTCTTCGATCCGGAGACGATTCAGGATCTCGCGACGTACATCGACCCCCACCGGTACTCGGTGGGGATGCGGCACGTGCTGGTGAACGGCGTGCCGGTGATCGAGAACCGATCGCTCACCGGGGAGAAACCGGGTCGGGTGTTGAAGGGGCCGGCCCGGTTGCGGTAGGTCTGCCGGAGGCGGCTATCGCGACAGAGCGGTTACCGGCCAAAGCGGCGGCAGTTGGTACCCCACCCACCAAAACCACTCAGGGCCGGCGATCCCGGGGTCGACATGGATCGGAGTGTTCGGTGCGCTGTAGGAAGGCAGCATTCCGAGCCACGCGCCCCATCCATAATAGGCGACGACCGGTAATGATGTCTTCACCGGCTCGACCTCGACGTGATTACCGACGTTTTGGGGGAGAGGCACGGGCAGGGGGTGGCGGTCCGTGTGCATGGCCGGCCGGTCATGGATGGCTGCCATGTCGATCCTACCTCGGGCGCCGATGGGTATTGTAGAGCGTGGGGCCATGATCGGGGCACAGCCCGCCAACAGGGTCAGCAGGAGCGGTGCCAGTCCGCGTTTCACGTTGTCTCCTTGAATCGGGGTGCAGAAGAACGGTATCCCGGGGACGTCAAGCGAACGTCAAGCCGTCCAAGGCGACTCCAATGACGGACCGAATCCCAGTCCGCCACGCTCGCTCCGCTCGTCGCAGCGTGCGACGGGGTTATATCTCCATTCACTGCCGGTTCACGGCGTCGCAACGCGGACGCGACGTCTGATGAGCGGCTCCTGGGTGGGCCTGGACGGCCCTCGTCTTCAGCATGAGGGCGATCTCGTCGACAATTGTGGTCGGGTGGTATTCACGGAGGGTTGGAATGCCGTTTAGCGAAGATCTCGACGCGTTGCTGCAGAACCGAACGGATCTCCCCACGCTGCCGGACATCGTCCTGAAGCTTCGCGCGGCTCTGGACGATGACATGGCGGGGGACCGAAAGATTGCGGCGATCATCGACAGAG
Organism: uncultured Acidimicrobiaceae bacterium; assembly: GCA_947258635.1. Classification (GTDB taxonomy): domain Bacteria; phylum Actinomycetota; class Acidimicrobiia; order Spongiisociales; family UBA5794; genus JAHEJX01. Next base: position 437 of record CAMYJM010000172.1, on the reverse strand, counting down.
ATCCCGTGATCACAGCGAATCTCTTGCGAGTGGCGAACAGCGCTGCCTATCGGCGAGGGGACGAGGTGACCTCGGTGATCGGGGCCGTCCAACGGGTGGGTCTCCGAGAGGTTCGAGCCATTTGCGTCGTTCTTTCGGTCGTCAAGTCGTTCTCCGGTCGTGATGGCGGATTGGACCTGAAACAGTTTTGGGATCACTCGGCCGCGGTGGGGAGGGTGGCCCAGCTGTTGAGCCGCCGAGTGGACCTGCGTGGCGCCACCAGCAGAGATGATGTGTACGTGGCCGGTCTGCTTCACGACGTGGGTCTTCTCCTGCTGGACCAGTTCTTTCCCGATCGACTGAGCCAGAATATTGCGTCGGCCTCGACATCGAATTGCCCGCTTTGGGAGACCGAACGACAGATGATGGGTATGGACCATGGGCAGGTAGGCGGGTTG